>CAZONS010000454.1:0-2642 GCA_964581195.1 uncultured Thiobacillus sp.
CCTGGTCGCCACCGTGCGCAACGGCGTCTCCGTGGTGCTCAACGACGCCCATGGCCACGGTCTGCTGCCCTCGGTGGTGCGCTATCTGAAGGACGGCTCGACCAGCGTCGGCCATGCCGCTCAGGCACAGGCGGCGGAAGATCCGCACAACACCATCATCTCCGCCAAGCGCTTCATGGGGCGTGGCATCAAGGACATCCCCGATCTGTCCACCCTGCCGTACAAGTTCGTCGACGCTCCCGGCATGGTGCAGATCAGGACCGCCGCGGGGGTGAAGAGCCCGGTCGAGATTTCAGCGGAGATCCTGAAAGCCCTGAAGGCGCGCGCCGAGGCGGCGCTGGGCGGCGATCTGGTCGGCGCGGTCATCACCGTGCCGGCCTATTTCGACGATGCCCAGCGCCAGGCGACCAAGGATGCGGCCCGTCTGGCCGGTCTCAACGTGCTGCGGCTGCTCAACGAGCCCACCGCCGCGGCCATCGCCTACGGGCTGGACAACGCCGCCGAAGGCATCTACGCGGTATATGACCTGGGCGGCGGCACCTTCGACATCTCCATCCTCAAGCTCACCCGCGGCGTCTTCGAGGTGCTCGCCACCAACGGCGATTCCGCGCTCGGCGGCGACGATTTCGATCGCCGCATCTACTGCTGGATCCTCGAACAGGCCAAGGTCCACACCCTCAACGACAGCGACAAGACCCTGTTGATGGCGCGCGCCCGGGAAGCCAAGGAAACGCTGTCCGAGCACACCTCGGCGCGCATCACCGTGGTGCTCTCGACCGGCGAGGTGGTCGACCTCAAGTTGAGCGAGGAAGCCTTCAACGAAATGACGGCCAGCCTGGTCAAGAAGACCCTGCTGCCCTGCCGCAAGGCCTTGCGCGATGCCGGCCTGTCGGTGGACGAGGTGAAGGGCGTGGTGATGGTCGGCGGTTCCACCCGCATCCCGCGCATCCAGGCGGCGGTGGGCGAATTCTTCGGTCAGACGCCGCTCACCAACCTCGATCCGGACAAGGTCGTCGCTCTCGGCGCCTCGGTCCAGGCCAACGTCCTGGCCGGCAACAAGGGTGGAGACGACTGGCTGCTGCTCGACGTGGTGCCGCTCTCCCTCGGCATCGAGACCATGGGTGGCCTGGTCGAGAAGATCATTCCGCGCAACGCCACCATCCCCACCGCCCGCGCCCAGGAGTTCACCACCTACAAGGATGGCCAGACCGCGATGAGCATCCAGGTGGTGCAGGGCGAACGCGAACTGGTCAGCGACTGCCGTTCGCTGGCGCGTTTCGAACTGCGCGGCATCCCGCCGATGGTGGCCGGCGCCGCCCGCATCCGCGTCACCTTCCAGGTCGACGCCGACGGCCTGCTCTCGGTCAGCGCCCGTGAGCTGGGTACCGGTATCGAAGCGCACATCGCCGTGAAACCCTCGTATGGTCTCGGCGACGACGAGGTCGCGCGCATGCTGCAGGATTCCTATGCCCATGCCCAGGACGACATGACCGCGCGCAACCTGGCGGAAGCCAAGGTCGACGGGCGTCGTCTGTTCGACGCGACCGAGGCCGCCCTCAAGGAAAACGGTGCTGTCCTGCTCGATGAAATGGAACGCGCCCGGGTTGAAAAACTACTGACCAGCCTCCAGCTTGCCCTCGACGGCAGCGATCTTGCCGCCGTCAAACGCGCCACCGAGGCCCTTAATCAGGGCACGGTGGAATTCGCCGCCCGGCGCATGGACCTGAGTGTGAAGAAAGCGCTGACCGGGCAGCGCCTGGATGCATTGGAACTGTGACGTGACTGCCCCGTTGTCCACTTTCGAACCCGAGTTCATCGCCAGCCTGCGCGAGCGGCTGGAAGGTCATCCGATCTACGCGTCCTTGCGCACGCTGGACGACCTGCGCGTATTCATGGCGCACCACGTCCATTCCGTGTGGGACTTCATGTCCCTGATCAAGTACCTGCAACATGCCGTCGCGCCCGCGCGCTGGCCCTGGACGCCGGGCGGAGACCCCTCCATCCAGCGCTTCATCAACGAACTGGTGCTGGAGGAGGAAACCGACGAGGCCGGTCCCGACCAGCCCGGCGAGTTCGCCAGCCACTTCCAGTTGTATCTGGGCGCCATGCGCGAGGTCGGCGCCGATGCCGAGCGGCCCGCGCGTTTCGTCGAGATCGCCGGCCGTGACGGTATCGAAGCCGCCTTCGCGGCGCTGCCGCCGCCGCCGCCGGCGCTGGCGTTCACCCGCGCCACCTTCGCCTTCATCGACAGCGGTCGGCCGCATGCCGTCGCCGCCGCCCTGGCCCTGGGCCGCGAGCACATCATCCCCGCCATGTTCCGCGCCCTCCTGGCGCGGATGGCGGTAGACGAGTCGCAGGCGCCGATCTTCCATTACTACCTGCACCGGCACATCCATCTCGACGAGGATTTCCACGCGCCACTCTCCCTGCGTCTGCTCGACGGGCTCTGCGCGGGCGACCCGCGTAGGATCGCCGAAGCCCGCGCCGCCGCCCTCCAGGCCGTGGAAGCGCGCATGACGTTCTGGGATGGCGTCATGCAGGTCCTGCCTTCCCAACAAGAGATCGCCACATGCCGCAACTGATCGTCCTTCCCCACGTCGAACTCTGTCCGGAAGGCGCCGTCATCGACGCCCAGAAGGGGG
>CAZONS010000455.1:0-2635 GCA_964581195.1 uncultured Thiobacillus sp.
ATGCAGGACGGCAAGGTTCTGCGCGTGGTCGGCATCGGCTCCGCCATTCCCTTCGACAAGGACGACCCGAATGCCCCGGTCAACCGCCGCATCTCCATCGTCGTCATGAACAAGAAGGCGGAGGAAGCCATCACCAGGGAGTCCCGCCAGATCGAAGCGCAGACGGCCGAGGAGGTGGCCGATAAACTGAATGTCGGGCGCTGACAGCTTGTCGCTCCCGCTGGCGCGACGTCTGCCACCCGCCCTGCTGGCGCTGGCCGCGCAGTTGGCCGCGCTGCTGTTGGTGGGTGCCTGCGCGTTCGTCCTGCGGACAGCCGGCGCCGGGCTGCCCCTGCCCGCATGGCTGGCGCTGGCTGGCCTCGGCGCCGCCCTGCTCAGCCGCCGGCTGGGCCTGCCCGGCTGGTGGCAACTGATCAATCTGGCGTTTCCGCTCCTGACCTGGCTGGCCCTCGGCATCGACATCGACCCGTTGTGGTTCCTCGCCGGCTTTGTTCTGCTCGCCCTGACCTCGCTGGGCGCGGTCCGCACCCGGGTACCGCTCTATCTCTCCAGCCCGCGCGCGGCCGCGGCGCTGGCCGCCCGCCTGCCGGAAAACGCGCGCCTGCTCGACCTCGGCTGCGGCCTCGGCGGACCGCTCGCCCGGCTCAACCGGCTGCGTCCCGATGCCATCCTGCAAGGCGTCGAGGCCGCGCCGCTCAACTGGCTGATCGCGCGCCTGCGCCTGCTTGGACGCGCCCGTGTCCGCCTCGGCACCCTCTGGGACAGCGACCTCTCCGGACAGGACGTGGTCTACGCCTATCTCTCGCCCGCCCCGATGACGCGCCTGTGGGAGAAAGCCCGCGCGGAAATGCGGCCAGGCAGCCTGTTCATCAGCAACACCTTCGGCGTACCCGGCGTCGAGCCGGACGAGGTGGTCGAACTCCACGACCTTTCCCATGCACGGCTCCTGATCTGGCGGATGCGATGACCCTGAACGACTGGCTCGAACGACTCAAGCCCGGCCCCCTGCCGGTGTTCGCCCATACCCGTGAAGTCCTGCTGGAACAGCGGCGCCGCGCCGAGGAGATCACCGCGCGCGAAATCGCCCAGACCATCCTCGCCGATCCGCTCGCCACCCTGCAGGTGCTGCACGCGGCGAATCATCGCGGCAGCCGCATGGGCAGCGAAGTCTCCACGGTGGAAGGCAGCCTGATGATGCTGGGCATCAGCCGCTACCTGGACGAGGCCCGCCAGTTTCCGATCCTGGAAGAAAGCCAGTTCGCCCGGGATGGCAAGCGCCTGGCCGCGATTCGAGAGCTCACCCGCCGCGCCCATCACGCCGCCTGGCAGGCGCGCGATTTCGCCGTGCTGCACAGCGACATACACGCGGAGGAAGTCCAGGTCGCCGTGCTCCTGCACGCCGCCACGGAATTCCTGCTGCTGCTGCGCGCCCCCGCCGAAGCATCGCGGCTGGCCCGGCTCCAGCGCCGCCTGCCGGCGCTGGAGGCGGAGCAACAAGCGCTTGGCATCACCCTGGCGGAACTGCGTCCGGCGCTGCTGAGGGACTGGCAGATCCCCGACCATCTGCGTGACCTCCTCTCCCCCGACCTGGCCGACAAACCCCGCCAGACCATCATCAACGCCTGCCTCGGCATCGCCGCGCGGATGCGGCGGGGATGGTGGGATGAAGCCCTGCTCGACGATTATCTGGCCCTGGCCGGCATCGAGAACCTGCCGATCGAGACCGTGATCGCCACCGCCCACGGCAATGCCACCCGCGCCGAGCGCGCCGCGCCCTGGATCGGCGTGCCCGGCGCCGGCGTCTGGGTACCCATGCTGCCGGGCGACTGGCCCCCCGAACCGGATGACGAAGAGGAAGCCGCGCCGCCGGCGCCGGTGCAAGCCACCGCGCCGAGCGCGCCCCCCCCGGCCCGGCCGGTGGCGAAACCCGCGACGCCGGAGGCGGAACCGGCCCACACGGTCTGCCCGATGCCGGACAAGCAGATCCTGCGGGAAGCCCTGGAGAACATCGAAGGCCATCTCGACAGTTCGCTCAATCTCAACCAGATGTCCGCGCACATCCTGAAGGGACTGCACAGCGGCCTGGGCCTCAGCCGCATCCTGTTCGCGATGGTCACCCCCGACGGCAAGCACGTGAAATCCCGCTTCACCCTCGGCATCCCGACCGGGGACCCGCTGCGTCATTTCAACGTCGACCTGGGCGCGCGCGACCTCTTCGGTCAACTCATGGGCAAGATGCAGGGCGTCTGGCTCAACGAGGGCAACCGCGACAAGCTCTGGCCCATGCTGCTCCCCGCCCACCAGGAGATGATCGGCGCGGGCAGCTTCTTCGCCATGAGCCTGCATGTCGCGGGCAAACCCTATGGCCTCATCTACGCTGATCGCGGCCAGGGCGAGTGCGGTCTCGACCCGCTCACCTATACCGACTTCAAGATGCTCTGCCTGCAGGCGGCGCGGGGACTGGGCAAGCTCAAGTAGCCCGGCGGCGGGCGCCCACCGCGCGCGCCCTAGGAGCCTGTCGGACTTTGGGCTCCGATAGCGAAAAGCGGCCCCGGCGCGGTCGATTTGCAGCCGGAGAGTCCAAAGTCCGACAGGCTGCTAGCCCGGATATTGCATGAATACTCGCGCGCCCTCG
>CAZONS010000456.1:0-2631 GCA_964581195.1 uncultured Thiobacillus sp.
TCACCACCTGCACCGTGCCCTCGCGGTCGCGCAGGTCGATGAAGATGACGCCGCCGTGATCGCGCCGGCGCGAGGCCCAGCCGCAGAGAGTGACGGTCTGGCCGATGTGGTCGGCGTTGACGGCGCCGCAGTAGTGAGTACGCATGTGTGAATCCTGCTATTCGAAAAAGAGATCAGTCGCCGGGGTAGTTGGCCACTTCCGGTTTCATGGCGGGCGTCACGACGCCCATGGATACGATGGCTTTCAACGCGGTATCGACGCTCATGTCGAGTTCGATGGTTTCGTCCTTGCGGACATAGAAATAGAAGCCGTTGACCGGGCTGGGCGTGGTGGGGATGAACACCGCCACATAGTCCGAGTCGAACTGCGCCTTCACCTCGTTGGGGAGGTTGGTCTGAAACGCCAGCGACCAGGCCTGGGGGTGCGGGTAGTGCACCAGCAACACCTTCTTGAACGCCATGCCGGAGCCGGACAGCAGCGTGTCGGAGACCTGCTTGACGCTGCCGTAGATGGATTTCACCACCGGGATGCGCTGCAGCAGGTTTTCCCAGAAGCGCACCATGCGCTGGCCGATCAGGTTGGCCGCGAAGACGCCGGTCAGGATGATGACCACGCCGGTCAGGATGACGCCGAGGCCAGGGATATGGACGCCCAGCCAGTAATGCGGCCGCCAGTGTTCCGGCAACAGCAGCAGGGTCTGATCCATCGCCCCGAGCAGGGCGGAAAGGACCCAGATCGTGATGCCCAGGGGCACCCAGATCAGCAGGCCGGTAATGAAATAACGTTTCATCGTGTTCCTGTGCGACGCGGCCAAAACGAAGGGCGGAGAAGCTTCTCCGCCCTGCTTCGTCGGGAGCGAGGCTCCCGGCCCGCGTCAACGGTGATCAGCCGGTGCAGGCCGGGCAGGCGCCGGTGCCGCAGGCGGGGGAGGGGGGCTCCGGCTTGTTCTTGAAATCGGTGGCGTAATAGCCGTTGCCCTTGAGCTGGAAACCGGCGGCGGTGAGCTGCTTGGTGAAGCTGGCCTTGCCGCAGGCCGGGCAGTCGCTGAGCGGAGCATCGCTCATTTTCTGCATGACATCCTGTTCATGGCCACAGGCGGAACATTTGTAGGCGTAGATCGGCATGATGGGTCTCCTGAACGCGAGAGTGGGCGCAATTGGGCGCGGATTATATCAACGAAATCTTATATTTAGGCGGCGTCCTCGGTTTCAAGTCGGGATCGGGGGGGCGTGCAGTGGTCTGGTCCGGGATCGGTTCAGGACGCAGCGGCGTGTTTCTCCACGACCATGCGATCGATCAGTTCCATCACCTCGCGGCTGGCCACCTCGGTTTCCCGGAGGGCCGCAAGCATGTTCGTCTGCAGCGAGAGATTCTTTTCCCAGCCCTGTCCAAGGTAGTCCAGCATCTTGTGTGCGCTGGCATGAACGCGCGCGTGCGGTCCGGAGAGGGTCGCGTAGGCGTGGGTGCCGCCGAATTTGTCGCGTCCCTCTCCCTCGTACCAGAGTCCCAGGCGGCATTGATGGTGGTTCACCCGTACGGCGTCGGCATGGCTGCGTTCACCGTTGGTGTTGAGGGCCATGTAGGTACGCTGTTTGTAGATGATGTGGTCCACTTTCACCAGCGAGGCAAAGCTCATGTCCTGGGCGCGCGCGGCGCGAAACTGGGTTTCCCGGGCGGAGGAGGCGAAGTGGACGAAGCGGCCCTCCATCTGACCGATGACTTCGCGCGAGGTGGCCGCCATGTCGCGCATGGCATGGGAGTCTTCCAGCATGCGCTGCGCCTCGGAGGTGAGTGTTTCCATGACTCGACCGATGGATTCGGAGGCCTCGCGGGTACTTTCCGCCAGCTTGCGTACCTCGTCGGCCACCACCGCGAATCCGCGCCCGGCCTCGCCGGCGCGCGCCGCCTCGATCGCGGCGTTGAGCGCCAGCAGATTGGTCTGGTTGGCGATGGTGTTGATGAGTTGCACCGCCTCGGTGATCTCGTGGCTGTTTTCGTTGAGGGCGACGATGGCATCCGCGGTATGGTCGATGCGGCCGCTGATGTCGGAGAGCTGCGCCACCACCTGGCTGACGCCGCCGCGACTCTCCTCGGCGTCGGCGGTGGTGCGCGTGGCGAGGTCCACCACCTCGCGCATCTCGCCGACGATATTCTTCAGATCCGCCTGGCTCGATGCGAGGTTGTTCAGCAGGTTGCCGGTGTTGAGTTCGTGCACCTGGCTGAGCAGGTGGTTGCGCAGTTGACCACGCTGCTGGTCGGCCATGCCCTCGAGCAGCACGTTGTGGCTTTCCAGGC
Source organism: uncultured Thiobacillus sp. (assembly GCA_964581195.1). Classification (GTDB taxonomy): domain Bacteria; phylum Pseudomonadota; class Gammaproteobacteria; order Burkholderiales; family Thiobacillaceae; genus PFJX01. The sequence continues at coordinate 2,297 of CAZONS010000456.1, forward strand.
CGCGTTTGAAACCGCCGCGCAGGCCGGCCGGGAACGACTTGCGATGATAGTGGCCATCGATGTGGAGGCTGAACGCCGTGCTTTCCTCGCGGAAATAGGTTTCCAACTGGTCGAGCATGTCATTCATGTGCCAGCAGAGTTGGCCGATTTCGTTGGTTTCGTTCACTCCGGTGATGCGGCTTTCGAAACGTCCCCGGCTGATTTCCAGGGTCAGCCGATCCAGTTGGGCGATGGGGGCCAGCCACTGGCGGGCCTTGATCTGGCCCCAGGCGGACAGGGCGATGCCGATCAGCAGGAAGGTCAGCATCAGCCAGTCGAAGCCGTGCAGGGTCCAG
>CAZONS010000457.1:0-2612 GCA_964581195.1 uncultured Thiobacillus sp.
TCACCGGCCTGGTCGAGGACTATCGTTTCGACATGATCGAAACCCTGAGCAAGTAGGTCCGCCCCGGCAGAGCCGACGACCCCGGCGCCGTGGCCAGGAGGTCATGCCCGCCCGGTGTGAAGTCATCTCCAGAAACACGTCATCCCTTCCATGCGGGATTGCCCGGCAAGAGACCACGCTCCCAATAAGTGATATAACTTAAGTAGTGCATCACGTGGATTAGGTCATTCCACGAAACCATGATGCGCGACGCGCGCATGGCCGGCGGTACCCGGCGATGCGTTCCTTGTCCATGACGGGTAAACGGTTCCTGTGACAGACATCCACCCGGTTCGCTCAGCGTGCGCAAGCTGAACCTGATCCTTCTCATCGCGGCGGTGCTGTGGACCGCGCTGCTGGCCGCCGCCCTGGCCTGGAGCCTCCAGGTCGAACGGGCGCGAACCCTGGTGCTCGCCGAAAACGAGGCGCGGGCCAATTTCAACAAGGATGTGGCGTTTCGCAAATGGGCCACCCGCCATGGCGGCGTCTATGTCCCGGTGGATGCGCGCACCCCCGTCAACCCCAATCTCGCCCACATCCCCGAGCGCGACCTGGTGACCCCGTCCGGTCGCCGGCTGACCCTGATGAACCCGGCCTACATGCTGCGCCAGCTGATGCGGGAATATGGCGAGGTCTACGGCATCAAGGGCACGATCACCAGCCTCAGGCAGCTCAACCCGGCGAACGCGCCCGATGCCTGGGCGCATGACGCGCTGTTCGCCTTCGAGCGTGGCATCGAGGAGGTCAAGGCGGTGGTCGATATCGACGGTTCCCCCCACCTGCGCCTGATGCACCGGCTGACGATCGAGCCGGGCTGCCTCAAATGCCATGGCAAGCAGGGCTACAAGGTGGGCGACGTCCGCGGCGGGGTCGGTGTGGCGGTGCCCCTGAAGCCTTATTTCACCCTGGAGCGCGAAAAGAACCGGGTGCTCTGGCTGCTCCATGGCGGCATCTGGCTGCTCGGCCTCGCCGGCCTCGGCACCGCCGGCATCTATGGCCGCCGCCAGATCCGCGCGGCCAATGCCGCGCACCAGGACATGACCCGGATCAGGGAACGCATGGAACTGGTGCTCGCCAGCAGCGGCGACGGCAGTTGGGACTGGAACGTGCGGAGCGGGGCCGCCTATTTCGACGCGCGCTGGACCGGCATGCTCGGCTATGGCCCCGACGAGGTGCCCGCCGACGTCGAAGGCTGGAAGGGCCTGATTCATCCGGACGACCGCGCCGGGGTGGAGACCGCGCTGCGCGACCATCTCGAATACCGCCAGCCCGGCTATGAGGTGGCCTTTCGCATGCGTACCCGCGCGGGCGACTGGAAGTGGATCCAGGCGCGGGGCAAGGTGGTGGAGCGGGATGCGAGTGGCGCCGCCCTGCGCATGACCGGCACCCACAGCGACATCGACGCGCGCAAGGCCATGGAGCATCAGCTGATCGAACTGGCGCAGCGCAACCGGTTGATCCTCAACTCGGCCGGCGAGGGCATCTTCGGCCTTGACCGCCGTGGCAACCACAGCTTCGTCAACCCGATGGCGGCGCGGATGCTGGGCTACCGCCCCGAGGAACTGATCGGCCGCCCCAGCCACAGCACCTGGCATCACAGCCACCCCGACGGCCGCCCCTACCCGGTGGAGGAATGCCCGGTGCATGCCGTGCTGCGCGATGGCCAGCCGCGCCATGTCGTGGAAGACTGGTTCCTGCGCAAGGACGGCAGCGGTTTCCCGGTGGAATTCTGGGCCACCCCGATCATCGAGGACGACGAGGTCACCGGCGTGGTCGTCAGTTTCCTCGACATCACCGAACGCGAGCAGGCCGAAGCGGAAATCCACCAACTCAACAGCGAACTGGAAGCGCGCGTGCACAGCCGCACGCTGGAACTGGAAGCGGCCAACCAGGCGCTGACGCGGGCGAAGGAGGCCGCCGAAGCCGCCAACCGGGCGAAGAGTCTCTTCCTGGCCAACATGTCGCACGAACTGCGCACGCCGCTGAACGCCATCCTCGGCTTCGCCCAGCTCCTGGAGCGGGACGCGCGCATTCCCGAGGACGAGCGCGGCAACGTCGCCACCATCAACCGCTCCGGACGGCATCTGCTCGCCCTGATCAACGATGTCCTCGACATCTCCCGCATCGAGGCCGGCCGCGCCACGGTGGTGAAGGAGGTCTTTTCCCCCCTCGCCGCGATCACCGATGTCGAGGACATGATTCGCCCGCGCGCCGAGGCCAAGGGACTGGCCTTCATCGTCGAACACCCGGACGATCTGCCCGCGCATGTGCTCGGCGACGAGCATCACCTGCGCCAGGTGCTGATCAACCTGCTCGGCAACGCCGTCAAGTACACCGAGTGGGGCGAGGTCCGCCTGACCGTCGCGGTCGAGCCCGGCGAGATCATGCGCTTCACGATCAGCGACACCGGACCCGGCATCGCCGAGACGGAACGGGCACGCATCTTCGAAGCCTTCTACCAGACCGAGGCCGGCATCGCCAAAGGCGAGGGCACCGGCCTCGGTCTGACCATCAGTCGGGAATTCGTCCATCTCATGGGCGGCGAGATCGGACTGGAAAGCGAGCCGGGCCGG
>CAZONS010000458.1:0-2607 GCA_964581195.1 uncultured Thiobacillus sp.
GCCGCCGCGCGTCTGGCGCGCCTGAGCGCGGAGAAGGTCGCGCCGATCTTCGCCCGCAGCACCGCCATCGGCTCCCTGATGCGGCGCAAGATCGAACCGGTGGTGAACGAGGTGCTGGCGGATATCCGGCTGCTGCGAAGCGCGTAGGGCGGAGAAGCGCGGCGCTTTTCCGCCCCGCCATTCAGGCCTTCGCGGTCTTGTCCCGCTCGATCAGGGCATACGCGCTGTGGTTGTGGATGGACTCGAAGTTCTCCGCTTCCACCACGTAGGCGTCGATGCGCGCGTCCCTGTTGAGGGCGGCGGCGACGTCGCGAACCAGATCCTCGACGAATTTCGGGTTCTCATAGGCCTTCTCCGTGACGTATTTCTCGTCCGGTCGCTTCAGCAGGCCGTAGAGCTGGCTGGAGGCGTTTTCCTCGGCGATGGCGATGACTTCCTCGATCCAGACGAAGGCGTTGGTGCGCACCGTGATGGTGACGTGGGAACGCTGGTTGTGGGCGCCGTACTGGGAAATCTTCTTGGAACAGGGGCACAGGCTGGTGCAGGGCACCAGCACCTTCATGGTCTGGATGTAGTCACCATTCTTGATTTCGCCGATGAAGGTCACGTCGTAATCCATCAGGCTTTCCACCCCGGACACCGGCGCCTTCTTGTTGACGAAATAGGGGAAGTTCATTTCGATGTGGCCGGATTCCGCTTCCAGTTTCACCACCATCTGGCGGAGCACCTGCTCGAACGATTCCACCGAGAACTCACGCTCGTTGCCGTTGAGGATCTCGATGAAGCGGGACATGTGCGTCCCCTTGAAATGGTGCGGCAGATACACGTACATGCCGAAGCTGGCGATGGTGTGCTGGGCGCCGCCGGTCTTGTCCAGCACCTTGACCGGATGGCGGATGGCCTTGATGCCGACCTTGTCGATGGCGATCTTGCGCGAGTCCGGGTAGTTCTGGACGTCGGCGATGGGTTGCGCGCTGGGGGTGGGGCAGGGGGCGGCGGTCTCGCAGACCGATTCGCAGGTGCTCATGACAATTTTCCTGTATGCGGGAAGCCCGGAGTATAAGCGATGGCTAATTGTCGAGTAAATGACTCAACTAATATTCGACTGGGTCCTGCCAGCGATCACCAGGCGTGGTTGCGGCCACGAAAACAAAGCGGGCCGGCAATGCCGACCCGCTTCGATGAGGGATGATGATCCGGATCAGACGATCAGCGGCACGATCAGGAGCGCCACGATGTTGATGATCTTGATCAGCGGGTTGACGGCCGGGCCGGCGGTGTCCTTGTAGGGGTCGCCGACGGTGTCGCCGGTCACCGCGGCCTTGTGGGCCTCGGAACCCTTGCCGCCGAAGTTGCCTTCCTCGATGTACTTCTTGGCGTTGTCCCAGGCACCACCACCGGTGGTCATGGAAATCGCCACGAAGATGCCGGTGATGATGGTGCCGACCAGCACGCCGCCCAGCGCCTGAGCGCCGAGGGTGAGACCGACGATGACGGGAACCGCCACGGGCAGCAGGGAGGGAACGATCATTTCCTTGATGGCCGCCTTGGTCAGCATGTCGACGCAGGTGCCGTATTCCGGCTTGGCCTTGCCTTCCATGATGCCCTTGATCTCCTTGAATTGGCGGCGCACTTCCACCACCACGGAACCGGCGGCGCGGCCGACGGCCTCCATGCCCATGGCGGCGAACAGGTAGGGCACCATGCCACCGATGAACAGGCCGATGATGACCATGTGGTTGGAGAGATCGAAGCTCATCGCGGTGGCGAGCGGGTTGTCCAGCAGCGCCTTGGCGTTGATGGCGTGGGTGTAGTCGGCGAACAGCACCAGGGCGGCGAGACCGGCGGAGCCGATGGCGTAGCCCTTGGTCACCGCCTTGGTGGTGTTGCCCACGGCATCCAGGGGGTCGGTGATGTTGCGGATGCTCTCGTCGAGGCCGGCCATTTCCGCGATGCCGCCGGCGTTGTCGGTGATCGGGCCGTAGGCGTCCAGGGCGACGATGATGCCGGCCATGGACAGCATGGACGTGGCGGCGATGGCGATGCCGTAGAGGCCGCCCAGGGCGTAGGCGGCATAGATGGCGGCGCACACCGCGATGACCGGGGCGGCGGTGGACTTCATGGATACGCCCAGGCCGGCGATGACGTTGGTGCCGTGGCCGGTGGTGGAGGCTTCCGCGATGTGGCGCACCGGGTTGAATTCGGTCGCGGTGTAGTACTCGGTGATCCAGACCATCGCCGCGGTCAGCGCCAGGCCGATCAGGGAGGCCAGGTAGAGGTTCATCGACGACACCAGTTCGCCGTCGATCATGACGCCTTCACCCAGGATCCAGGTGGTGACCGGGTAGAAGGCCACGACCGCGAGCAAGCCGGAGACGATCAGACCCTTGTACAGCGCGTTCATGATCTTGGCGCCGGGCTGGGTCTTCACGAAGAAGGTGCCGATGATGGAGGCGATGATGGAGACGCCGCCGAGTACCAGCGGGTAGATGACCGCTTCCGGCGAACCGGTGATCATCAGGCCGCCCAGCACCATGGTGGCGATGATGGTGACGGCGTAGGTCTCGAACAGGTCGGCGGCCATGCCGGCGCAGTCGCCGACGTTGT
>CAZONS010000459.1:0-2596 GCA_964581195.1 uncultured Thiobacillus sp.
ACCCCGGTTTCCTGCACGACGCCTGCACCGCCTTCCCCGGCCACATCATCGTCGGGCTCGATGCCAAGGACGGCAAGGTGGCGGTGGAAGGCTGGTCGAAGGTGACCAAGCACGATGTCATCGACCTGGCCAAGCGATTCGAGGACTACGGCGTCGAATCCATCGTCTACACCGACATCGGCCGCGACGGCATGCTCTCCGGCGTCAACATCGATGCCACCGTGCGTCTGGCCCAGGCCCTGAGCATCCCGGTGATCGCCAGCGGGGGCGTCACCAACCTGGACGATGTGCGCCATCTCTGCGCGGTCCAGCAGGAAGGCATCATGGGCGCGATCACCGGCCGCGCGATCTACGAGGGCACGCTGGACTTCACGGCGGCCCAGGCGCTGGCCGACAGCCTGTGCCCGGTGAAATGAGCCCGGCATGGGATTGACCAAGCGCATCATCCCCTGTCTCGACGTGACCGCCGGTCGCGTGGTGAAAGGCGTCAATTTCGTCAATCTGCGTGATGCCGGCGACCCGGTGGAGATCGCCCGTCGCTATGACGAACAGGGCGCCGACGAGCTGACGTTTCTCGACATCACCGCCACCTCCGACGATCGCGACCTGATCCTGCACATCATCGAGGACGTGGCCGCGCAGGTGTTCATTCCCCTGACCGTCGGCGGCGGCGTGCGCGCGGTGGAGGATGTGCGCCGCTTGCTGCATGCCGGGGCGGACAAGGTTTCCATCAATACCGCCGCCATCTTCAACCCGCAGCTGGTGAAGGACTGCGCCGACCGCTTCGGCTCGCAGTGCATCGTCGTGGCCATCGACGCCAAGCAGACGGTCTGGGGCGCGGCGCCGAAATGGGAGATCTTCACCCATGGCGGTCGCAAGCCGACTGGGCTGGACGCGGTGGAATGGGCGCGCAGGATGCAGGGCCTGGGCGCGGGCGAGATCCTGCTCACCAGCATGGACCGGGACGGCGCCAAGATTGGTTTCGATCTCAACCTGACGCGGGCGATCTCCGATGCGCTCGACATCCCGGTGATCGCCAGTGGCGGCGTCGGCAACCTCCAGCACCTGGTCGATGGCGTGAAGCAGGGCGGGGCGGACGCCGTGCTGGCCGCCAGCATCTTCCACTTCGCCGAATACACCGTGGAACAGGCAAAACAACACATGCGGGCACAGGGTATAGAGGTGCGGTTGTGAGTCAGGATCTGTCGTGGTTGAACAAGGTCAACTGGTCCGAGGAGGGCCTGGTGCCGGCGATCGCGCAGGACGCCGAGAGCGGCGACATCCTGATGATGGCCTGGATGAACCGGGAAGCGCTCAGGCAGACCGCCGAACTGGGCGAGGCCGTGTACTGGTCGCGTTCGCGCAAGAAGCTCTGGCACAAGGGCGAGGAATCCGGCCATACCCAGAAGGTCAGGGAAATCCGACTCGACTGTGACGAGGATGTGGTGCTGCTGAAGATCGAACAGATCGGCGGCATCGCCTGTCATACCGGCCGTCATAGCTGCTTCTTCCAGAAACTGTCGGATGGCCGCTGGGAAGCGGTCGATCCGGTATTGAAAGACCCGCACGAGATCTACAGGAAATGAGTTCGGACATTCTCGACCGCCTCGCGGACACCCTGGCTTCGCGCAAGACCGCCGATCCCCAGTCGTCCTACGTGGCCAAGCTCTATGCCAAGGGACTCGACGCCATCCTGAAGAAGGTGGCGGAGGAGGCGGCCGAGACCATCATGGCCGCGAAGGACGGCGCGCGGGAAAAAATCGTCTACGAGACCGCCGACCTGTGGTTCCATACACTCGTGTTGCTGGCCCGCGAAGGTATCCATCCGGATGAAATCCTGAACGAACTGGCGCGGCGCGAAGGCCTCTCCGGCCTCGCCGAGAAGGCGGCAAGAAAGGAAGACGCATGAGCGAGAACTGTATTTTCTGCAAGATCGTGGCGGGCGATATTCCCTGCAAGAAGGTCCACGAGGACGATGAATTCCTGGCGTTTCACGACATCCATCCCGTCGCGCCGGTGCATTTCATGATCATCCCCAAGGAACACATCGCTTCGCTTGCCGACACCGAGGCGCGTCATGAGGCTCTCCTCGGTCGCATCCTGCTGCTCGCGCCGAAGCTGGCGAAAGCGCAAGGTCTCCACGACGGCTTTCGCACCGTCATCAACACGGGTCGCGGCGGCGGCCAGGAAGTGTTCCACCTGCACGTTCATGTCATTGGTGGAAACGCGCCACATCCGATGTAGTCAAACATTCGGCGCCGGTGGCCTCATCGGCGCAGTCGCATCCACACAGGAGATAGGAAATGGGTACTTTCAGCATTTGGCACTGGTTGATCGTTCTGGTCATCGTTCTGCTGGTCTTCGGCACCAAGAAGCTGCGCAACATCGGCGGCGACCTGGGGGGCGCCGTCAAGAACTTCAAGGAAGCGGTGGGCGAGGAAAAGAACAAGACCACCGAACTGCCTCGCGAAGGCGAGACGCGCGGCACGACCATCGAGGGCGAGGTCAAGGACAAGCAGCAGAGCTGATTGGCGCGCGTGACGGATGTCGGAGGCCCGCTTATCGCCTCTGGCGGCCTGACGCTTCAGTCCCCTCT
>CAZONS010000460.1:0-2590 GCA_964581195.1 uncultured Thiobacillus sp.
AACAAACTCAAGATCGCCCAGAGCTTCGTGCGCGACCTGCCGGACGACCGTGACGACGCCGCCATCACCCGAGCCGTGATCTCACTCGGCCACAACCTCGGCTTCAAGGTGATCGCCGAAGGCGTGGAAACCGAAGCGCAGCAGACCTTCCTCAGACAGGAAGGCTGTGACCAGTCGCAGGGCTATTTCTATAGTCGGCCGCTACCGGTAGCGGAGTTCGAGGCCTTTTTACGCTCCCGCGGCGCGACGGGTTGATCCATTTCCGGAATCACCCGACTCCGTTTTCCTTTGCCGCGCCGCATGAAATAAGCTACGGGCTTTCCGCCTCCTGCCCGCCGACATGACCGCGCCCAACTCCCTCATTCTCGCGACGGTAGAACATCTGGCCCGTTTCGCGCCCTTCGACCAGATGGAGCGGGACCACCTGGTCTGGCTGGCCAAGCGGCTCAAGCTGAACTACTACGCCAAGGGCGAGACCGTGCTCGGGCCGGATTCGGGGCCGGTGGACACCTTCTACATCATCAAGCAGGGCGTGATACATGGCGAACAGGATGTGGTGCGCGCGCAGGACGATGCCTCCTGGCTGGAACTGCATGAGGGCGAGTGTTTTCCCCTTGGCGCCCTCCTGTCCAAGCGCGGCGTCGCCAGCATCTACCGGGCGGGGCATGACACCTTCTGTTTCGAGCTGGCGGCGGCGGATTTTCGGGAACTGCTGAAAATCAGCGACCCGTTCAACGATTTCTGCACGCGACGCATCGCCAATCTGCTGGAGCAGTCGAAGAACATCCTGCAGGCGCAGTACGCCAAATCCAGCAGTGACCAGCAATCGATGTCCAGCACCCTGGCCTCGCTGATCCGCCGCGAGCCGATCACCCGCGCGCCCACCACACCGCTGCGCGAAGTGCTGGAGACGATGAGCCGGCTGGGCATCGGCTCGATGATCGCGGTCGACGAACACGGCAAGCCGGTCGGCATCTTCACCCTGCACGATGTCCTCAACCGCGTCGCGCTGACCGGGATCGATCTGGATCAGCCATTCAGCGCGGTGATGAGCCCGAACCCGCTGACCCTGCCGCCACACGCGCTGGCGCACGATGCCGCCCTGGTGATGGCCAAGCACGGTTTCCGCCACCTGCTGGTGGAGGCGGACGGCAAACTCAAGGGACTCATCTCCGAAAAGGATCTGTTCTCCCTGCAAAGAGTGGGGCTGCGCCAGATCAGCGGCGCCATCCGCAACGCCGATCGGCTGGACACCCTCGTCCACTCCGCCCGCGACATCCGCCAGCTGGCGCACAACATGCTGGCGCAGGGCGTGGCCTCGGAACAGCTCACCCAGATCATCTCGACGCTCAATGATCTGCTCACCACCCGCGTCATCGAACTGGAACTGCGCGAGGACGCCGCCGCGCGCGACATGGCGTTCTGCTGGCTTGCGCTGGGCTCGGAAGGCCGCCTGGAACAGACCCTGAATACCGACCAGGACAACGGCATCATCTTCGCCGACGAGGAAGGTGACGACTGTGACGCCATCCGCGCCGTGCTGCTGCCCTTCGCCAGGCGCGTCAATCTCGCCCTGGCCGAGTGCGGCTTCCCCCTGTGCAACGGCGAGGTCATGGCCTCCAACCCGAAGTGGTGCCTGTCGCTGCGGGAGTGGAAACGCACGTTTGGCGGCTGGATCGACCAGGGCGCGCCGATGGATCTGCTGCACTCCACCATCTTCTTCGATTTCCGTCCGCTCTACGGCGCCGACTGTCTGGCCCACGACCTGCGCGACTGGTTGCGCGGCGTGGCGCGCCAGAACACCCGCTTTCTCCACCAGATGGCGGCCAACGCCCTGCGCAACCGGCCACCGACCGGATCGGTCTGGGATTTCTTCACCGGTCAGGCGGGAGAACTCGACCTCAAGCTCAACGGCATCACACCCTTTGTCGATGCCGCCCGCATCTTCAGCCTCGCCGTCGGTGGCAAGGAGACCAATACCCTGCAGCGCCTGCGCGAGATGGGCGAGGCCATGCGCCTCGACCCTCAGGACACCGAGGCCTGGTGCGACGCCTTCCTGTTCATCCAGTTGTTGCGCCTGCACCTGCACCACGAACAGTGTGAAAACAATCAGCCCCTGAGCAACAAGGTCGATCCGGACAGCTTCAACAACCTCGACAAGCGCATCCTCAAGGAAGCCTTCCGCCAGGCACGCAAGCTGCAAACCAAACTGGCCCTGGATTACCAGCTATGAACTGGCTCACGCGCCTGTTCGGCGGCAAGCCCCCGCTGAGCCCGGAACAGGCCGCGCGCCTGGCCGCCTGGCGCGCCCTGCCGGCGCCCGAGCCGAACGCCCCGATCGCGGGCAGCCGTTATGTCGTGGTCGATGTCGAGACCAGCGGCCTCAACATGCGCAAGGATCGCCTCATCGCCATCGGCGCCGTCGCCGTCACGGGGGGGCGCATCGCGCTGTCCGACAGCATGGAGGTGGTCCTGCGGCAGCAACGGGTCAGCACCCATGACAACATCCTGATCCACGGCATCGGCGGCACCGCGCAAAGCGAGGGCGTGCCTCCGGCCGACGCCTTGCTCGACTTCCTCGAATACCTGG
>CAZONS010000461.1:0-2580 GCA_964581195.1 uncultured Thiobacillus sp.
CCCGCGCGCTGAGTTCCGCCAGCGCCTGCAACAGCAGGGTGGACTTGCCGATACCCGGATCGCCGCCGATCAGCACCACGCCGCCACCGACCAGGCCACCGCCCAGCACCCGATCGAATTCCGCCAGGCCAGTGGTCTGGCGGGGTGTCTCCACCGCCTGCACGGCGGTCAGGCGGACCACCTGGCCGCTGGCGGCGAGGGACTGGAAGCGGCTGGGCTTGCTTTCCTGGATGGATTCGGCGAGCGTGTTCCAGGCCAGACAATGCGGACACTGCCCCTGCCATTTGCTGGTCTGGCCGCCGCACTGGGAGCAGACGTAGGTGGTGGTGGTTTTTGCCATGGCGGGCTTATACCCCGGCCCGGGAAAGCGCGGCAACTTCCTTGCCCAAGGTCAAGGTAGGGTAGCAACGGCGGGACCAGCATGGCTGCGTTATCACCACCGGATGTCAGTCATGACCACGCTTTCCAGCTTTCTCGTCGATGAACACAACCACTGCGACGAACTCTTCGCCGCTGCTGAAAATGCCGTTTCCGACCACGACTGGGCACGCGCCCAAGCCACGTTCCAGCAGTTTCAGGAGAGCACGCTGCAACACTTTGCCCATGAAGAAGAGGTCGTGTTCCCCGCCTTCGAAACGCGGACGGGCATGCATGGCGGTCCCACCCAGGTGATGCGCGGCGAGCATCAGCAGATGCGTCAGGTATTCAACGCGATGCACGACGCGCTCGCGCAAGGGGATGACAACGGCTATCTTGGTTTTTCGGAAAGCCTGCTGATGTTGATGCGTCAGCACAACCTCAAGGAAGAGAACATTCTTTATCCGATGGCGGAGCAGGCGCTGGCGGACGAGGCGGATGCCTTGCTCGAACGGATGGCGTAGGCGGCGCCTGGACGGGCCTCCCACGGAAAGTCCATGACCAAGATGGGAGCCCCATGAAACAGGACGTACTGGTCGACGGTCGCTGGCTGATGCCGCCGGAACCCATGGAAAGGGTGCTGCTGGCGCTGGATCTGCTGCGGCCGGGCCAGCGTATCCGCTTCCTGCTGCACCGGGAACCGCATCCCCTCTACGGCATACTCGCGAACATGGGTTACCGCCATCGCACCCATCTGCTTCCGGACGGCTGCTACGAAATCCTGATCGAAGCACAGGAGGAGCCACGCTGATGCTGGGCCCGGGTCTTTCCCTGGAACAGGCGCCGCCCTTCTCGGTCCCGCTGCGTTTCTTCCTCTCCGCGCCGCTGTTCCTCGCCGCCGCCGGCCTGATCGCGGCCCTGCGGCCGGAGTGGGCGGCCTCGCCGCACATGCCCATCACCCTGGCGCTCACCCACCTGGTCACCCTCGGCTTTCTCGGCATGGCCATGCTCGGCGCGATGAGTCAGATGCTGCCGGTGGTGGCCGGCGCGCCACTGCCGGCCGCGCGCAAGGTCGCCTGGGTCAGCCATATCGGCCTGCTGCCGGGCGCGCCGCTGCTGGCGCTGGGGCTGGGCAGCGGCTCACCTGGTCTGCTCGGCGCCGGCTCTGGCCTGCTCGGACTGGGCCTGCTGGTCTTTCTCGGCGCCGCCGGCCTTGCCCTGCTGCGGGCGCGGGCCAGCGACACCGGCCAGGCGATGCGGCTGGCGGCCTTCACCCTGGGCATGACCCTGTTCCTGGGTCTGGGTCTGGCGGGCTGGCTGATCGGCCTGTGGGTGCCCGAGGCGCCGCTGGACTGGCTGGCCGCCCATGTCCTGTGGGGACTCGGTGGCTGGATCGGCATGCTGGTGATGGGTTCCGCCTGGCAGGTGGTGCCGATGCTGCAGCTGACCCCCCCCTACCCGCCCCGGCTGACCCGCTGGTCGTGGCGCGGCATGCTGCTCGGCCTGCCGCTGGCCACCCTGGCCCCGGCGCCCTGGAAGCATGCCGGCCTGCTGCTGGTGGCGCTGGTCCTGATCGTCTTCGCCGCCGTCACCCTGCGGCTGCAGACACGGCGCAAGCGCAAGCTGCGCGATGTCACTCTCGACTACTGGCGCCTCGGCATGCTCTGTCTGATCGCGGCCGTGCCGCTGGCGGTGGCGCACGCCCTGATCGGCCTGACGGATGCCTGGGCGGTGTTCACCGGCCTGCTGTTCCTGATCGGTTTCGCGGTCTCGGTCGTCAACGGCATGCTCTACAAGATCCTGCCGTTCATGGCCTGGTTCCACCTCCAGGCCAGCGTGGGCTTCAAGCCCGGGCAACCGAGCATGCGCGACTATCTGCCGGAGGCCCGCGCGCGTGGGCAGTATCACCTGCACCTGGCCGCCCTCGCCGTCCTGCTCGCCGCCCCCTTCCTGCCCGGGCTGGCGGCGCCCGGCGGTATCCTGCTCGCCGCGGCCGCCGGCGCCCTGGGCTGGAACCTGTTGCATACGTGGCGACTGTATCGTGAGGTGGGCGCGGCTGGCCGCTAGGTGCCGCAAGGCTTATCATGACGGGCCTCCGCCAGGTGACCTCACAACTTCAACGATCTTGCACATGACAACCATGAAATGCGTGGATGACTTCCGCCTCCGACTCGGCAACAAGGAACTGGTGCCGATCATGATCGGCGGCATGGGAGTGGACAT
>CAZONS010000462.1:0-2570 GCA_964581195.1 uncultured Thiobacillus sp.
ATTCCCCCTGATCGAGTGGACCGAATCCGGTACAGCCTGCTCGGCGCGTTGGCGTTCCGAAAGTGGCAAGCCCGCGCCCGAACGCGTGCGCATCGCCGACGACCGGATGACGGCGGACGTTGCCTACCGGGCGGCTTGCGCGGGCACGGCGCTGCTCTGGCGTGGCGATTTCCAGAATGCGCGGCAATTGCTGCGGGCGCTGGCGCGTCGTGTCGAGCGCAAGCCCACGGCAGCCGAGCCAGCGTCGCTGAAGACGGCCTTTCATCGGCATCGCCAGGCGCAAGCGCGGCGCGCGAACATCCTCTCGATGTTGCTGATACCGCTTGATGCCGACTACGGCGTTCCTCTGCGGCGGGCGCCTGATGCGCGACTGGCCTGCGAGGAGGCGTATGGCGCGGGCGATGAGGCCTCGGTGGTGTCGCTACGTGAATTGTTGGGCATGATCGGTGCGCATGAATGGCGCCGACGGGGTGTCGAGATTCCCGCCCTGGGAGAGCGGATCCATCCGCACTATGGCGTTTTCGCGCCGGTTCGCGGTGAATACGTCGATCTGGTGGCGCAAGCGCCGCTGCCCACCGGGTCGCGGCTGGCCTTCGATGTCGGTACCGGAACGGGCGTGCTCGCCGCCGTGCTGGCGCATCGCGGCATGTCCCGCATCGTGGCCACCGATCTCGACACTCGGGCGCTGACCTGCGCACGCGACAATCTGGAGCGGTTGGGTTACGCCGCGCGAGTGACGCTCGTACAGGCGGACATGTTTCCCGAGGGCAGGGCGGATCTGGTGGTCTGCAATCCGCCCTGGTTGCCTGGCCAGCCCAGCGCGGCGATCGAATACGCCATCTTCGATCCCGACAGCAGGATGCTGTCGGGTTTCCTGGCGGGCCTGGTCGCGCATTTGACCCCAGCGGGAGAGGGCTGGCTGATCCTGTCCGATCTCGCCGAACATCTTGGCCTGCGAAGCCGGGATGAACTGCTGCGGGCGGTCGACGCGGCGGGGCTGCGGGTCGTGGAGCGTCTGGAGATGCGGCCGCGCCATCCCCGCGTGACGGATAGCGCCGATCCCTTGCATGCCGCGCGCGCGCGGGAAATGACATCGCTCTGGCGGCTCGTGCCTCGCTGACTCCACAGGTTCCGCGCGCCCTCGATCGGGTATCGCGCAGGCGCGCCACTGTCCTATCCTAGAGGTGAATCTCGGAGGGACGTCATGTTCAAACACATTCTTGTACCTGTGGATGGCAGCGAGTTGTCCAATGTGGCGGTCGGTCAGGCCTGTGCCTTCGCCCGCGATATCGGCGCGCGGCTGACCTTCTATCACGCCAAGCCCGCCTATTTTCCCGCCGCGATCGCCGGCGAGGCGCTGTTCGACGATGTGGCGGCCTATGAGACGTTCAGAGCCACCGTCGACAAGCAGGCCGAGTCGATTCTGAGCCAGGCGGGCAAGGTGGCGTCCGAGGCGGGGGTGGCCTGCGCGACTCTGAGCAATGAATCGGAGTCGGCCTATGAGGGGATCATCGCGGCGGCGGAAAGTGGCGGTTGCGATCTCATCTACATGGCGTCGCACGGGCGTCGCGGTGCCAGCGCCCTGCTGCTGGGTTCGGAAACGCACAAGGTGCTCACGCATTGCCGAATACCTGTCCTGGTCCATCGACAGCAGGATTGAGACTTCGCTTCATAAAGGAGTGGCAACATGCTGAATACATTGAAGCAAGCGGGAAAGAACATCGGGCGGGAGCTCAACCGCGCCTGGGAAAGCCTGTCAGAGGGCTGGCGCGAACTGATCAGTCGCGGTGGCGAGTCATTGACGCATTTCACACATGACCGTCAGACCGAGCGCACGGACGGGGGCGCCATTGCCAGCAGCACGTCCGTGGATTTCCCGCGTTGGAGTCTGTTGGCGGGCGAAGTCGAGGAAACCGCGAATGACATCGTGGTGCGGGTCGAGGCACCGGGCATGGACAAGGAGGATTGCCGCATCACCATCGAGGACAATCTGCTTTATGTCAGCGGCGAAAAGCGCGTCGAGCGGGACACCCATGACAGCACCTATCACATCATGGAGCGTGCCTATGGCGCCTTCCAGCGCGTCATCCCCTTGCCGAGCAATGTCGACATCGAACAGGCACAGGCGAGCTACAGGAAAGGCGTGCTGACGGTTCGCCTGCCCAAGACGGGGGCTGGCGGCGTGAAGAAATCCATCCCGGTGTCATGACGCCAAGCGCCTGGGGAGGGGCGCGCCATGCCTCCAAGGAGCCTGTCGGACTTTGGAATCTCCGGCTGCAAATCGACCGCGCCGGCCCCTTTTTCGCCCATTTCTTGAGCAATGGTTCGACCATTCCCCAGCGAAATGGTCAACAAATGGCCTCGGCGGGGCCGCTTTTCGCTATCGGAGCCCAAAGTCCGACAGGCTCCTAGCCCGGATATTGCATGAATTCGCGTGATGATCGCGCAGGCCATTGTTTGTAATGGAAGTTTTGCGAAGGAGCGGCGTAGTTATTCATACGCCCGACTGAGCAAGACTTTCCAGTGCGAATAAGGGGCCAGCGAGGGCGCGCGAGTATTCATGCAATATC
>CAZONS010000463.1:0-2570 GCA_964581195.1 uncultured Thiobacillus sp.
TGACCGGGATCGACATCGTCGACGAGTCCACCATCCGCATGCGTTTTTCCAAGCCCTATGCCTTCCTGCCTGTCGCGCTCACCGGTAGCACCGGACGCGCCGGCACCATCGTCAGCAAGCGCGCGGTGGAACAGCACGGCAAGGCTTTCGGCCGCAATCCGGTCGGTACCGGACCATTCAAGTTCGCGGGCTGGCGCGAGAACGAATCGATCACCCTGGAGCGCAACCCCGATTACTTCGAGGCGGGCCTGCCGTATCTGGACGGCGTGCAGATCCTGCTGATCAAGGAGCCGACCGCGGCCGTGGCGGCCATGATGTCGGGGCAGGTGGACGGCATGAGCCTGTCGCCGTTCCAGTTCGTCCCGCAACTCAAGGCGAACCGCAATCTGAAGGTCTACGGCGAGGTCGAGGGCAACTACAGCTTTGTCGCCATGAACAACCGCCGCGCGCCGTTCGACGATCCGATGCTGCGCAAGGCGGTGGCCGCGGCGATCGACCGCAATGCCATCGTCCAGCAGGGCTACTTCGGTGAGGCCATTCCGGCCTACAGCTGCATCTCGCCGCCGATGGCCGGCTTCTACGACAAGAATATCGGCAAGAGCGGCCGTGGCCAGCGCTTCGACCTGAAGAAGGCGATGGAATACCGCAAGCAATCCAAGGTCCAGGGCGAGGTGAATCCCGTCTACATCGTGAGCCAGGGATTCACCGGCTCGGGCGGTAGCGGTACCCGCAATTCCCAGCTGATCATGCCGATGTTGGAAAAGATCGGCATCAAGCCGAAGATCGAGCTGCTCGATCGCGCGGTGTGGACCAAACGGCGTAACAGCGGCGACTTCGACATGTACGACGAGGCCTGGATTGCCGACCTCGACCCGGACGAGACCATCTACCCCGAATGGCACAGCGGCAAGCCCTGGAACTTCGTCGGCTACAGCAACAAGGAATTCGACAAGCTCATCTCCGACGCCCAGGACACGCTCAACCAGGCGACGCGCAAGAAGCTCTACGACAAGGCTGAAGACCTGATCATGGCCGATGCCCCGCTCGCGGTGCTCGCCCACATGAAGGTGTTCAAGATCCTGAGCAAGCGGGTGCGGGGCTTCCAGTACATTCCGGTCGACCTGTTGAACCTGCATTCGGTCTGGCTCGCCTGATGTTCCAGGCTATCTCCGCCAAAGTGGCGCAGACCCTGCTGGTGCTGCTGATCGTCTCGGCAGCCAGCTTCGCTTTCCTGAAGCTGGCGCCGGGCGATCCGGTCAGCATCATGCTGGGTTCGGACTATTCGAAGGCGTCCTACGATCAGCTGACCCACGATCTCGGCCTCGACCAGCCCGTGCTGTTCCAGTACGGGAACTGGCTGGCCGACTTCGTGCGCGGCGACTGGGGCACTTCCTACATCACCAGCCAGGATATTTTCGAGCTGGCGGTGCTGCAGGCACTGCCGGTGACGCTGACGCTGGCCGCGTTTTCGCTGCTGATCGCGTTGCTGATCGGCATCCCCA
The DNA here is from genome assembly GCA_964581195.1 of uncultured Thiobacillus sp. GTDB lineage: Bacteria > Pseudomonadota > Gammaproteobacteria > Burkholderiales > Thiobacillaceae > PFJX01. Next base: position 1,503 of record CAZONS010000463.1, read on the forward strand.
CCGGGGTGCTGGCCGCGCTCTATCGCAACAGCTGGATCGACGTGCTGGCGACCACGCTGGCCATCGGCGGCAATGCCTTCCCCAGTTTTTATCTCGGCATCATCCTGATCTGGGTGTTCGGGGTCGATCTGGGCTGGTTCCCGGTGCTGGGATTCGTCGCGCCCTGGGAAGACTTCTGGCTGGGGCTGTGGCACCTGACCCTGCCGGCGGTCACGCTGGGCGCCTGGTATGTCGGACTGATCGCGCGGATCACCCGCTCCAGTCTGCTGGAGGTGCTCGGGCAGCCGTACATCCTTGCCGCCAAGGCGCGCGGTGAGCCGGCCTGGCGGGTGGTGTGGGTGCACGGCATGCGCAACGTGCTGATGCCGCTGGTCACCGTCATTGGCCTGCAGCTCGGCGGCATGCTGCGCGGCGCGGTGATGACCGAGGTGGTGTTCGCGCTGCCCGGCCTCGGCATGATGGTCACCACCGCCGTGCTCAACCGCGAATACATCGTGGTGCAGGCCGGCATCATGCTCACCGGCCTGCTGTTCGTGATGGTCAATCTGGCCGTCGACCAGACCTACCAGTTTCTTGATCCCCGTCTCCGGAGGCGCTAGACATGACTGACGCGCTCAATCTCACGGCCATGGCCCATGAGTCGCAATGGAAGCGGCGTTTTCTGCAACCTCTGCTGCGACAACGCAGCGCCATGGCCGGCCTCGCGATCATCGCCGTCTATGTGCTCGCGGCCGTGTTCGCCCCCTGGATCGCCACCCATGATCCCACCGCCCAGGATCTGATGGCGGCGCTGCAAGGTCCGAGCGCGGCGCACTGGCTGGGCACGGATTCCTATGGCCAGGATCTGTATTCGCGGCTGCTCTATGGCGCGCAACTGGCGCTGATCATCGGCTTTGCCTCGGTCGCCCTCGGCCTCGTCGTCGGCGTGGCCATCGGCCTCGCTGCCGGCCTGATGGGTGGGCGCATCGAGTGGGTGTTGATGCGCATCGTCGACGGCCTGCTCGCCTTTCCGGAACTGATCCTGGCGATGGCGTTCATGGCGGTGTTGGGACTCGGCACCGAAAACGT
>CAZONS010000464.1:0-2569 GCA_964581195.1 uncultured Thiobacillus sp.
CCGGCGCCAACCTGCCGATGACACGCACGCCGGACGCGCACTTCGCCATCGAGACCCGCTACAAGGGCACCAAGATCGTGTCGATGGCACCGGACTACGCCGAATACGTGAAGTTCGCCGACCTCTGGATGCCGGTGCGGCAAGGTACCGACTCCGCCGCCTTCCTGGCCATGGGCCACGTGGCGCTGCGCGAGTTCTACATCAACAAGGAAACCCCCTACTTCCAGGAATACGCGCGCAAGTACACCGACCTGCCGATGCAGGTGATCCTGCGCGAGCATGACGGCGGCTATGTGACCGACCGCAACCTGCGCGCCTCCGACCTTGGCGGCCTCAATGAGACCAACAACCCCGAGTGGAAGACCATCGTCTGGGATGAGCTGTCCGGCGGCTTCGTCGTACCCAATGGCTCGGTCGGCTTCCGCTGGGGCGAGGAAGGCAAGTGGAACCTGCTGGAGAAGCAGTCCAGCCAGGCCGACATGCGCGCCGAACTCTCCTGCCAGGGCAAGGACGGCGTGGAAATCGTTTCGGTCGCCTTCCCCCACTTCACCGAGGACGAGCCCGACCTGCTCTCGCGCAACGTGCCGGCGCGGCGGGTGAAGCTGGCCGACGGCGGCGATGCCCTGGTCACTTCGGTGTTCGACCTGCAGGTCGCCCAGTACGGCATCGACCGCGGCCTCGGCGGCGACAACGTCGCCAGCTCCTACGACCAGGCCGATGTCGCCTACACCCCGGCCTGGGCCGAGAAGGTCACCGGCGTCAAACGCGCCGACCTGATCCGCACCGGCCGAGAGTTCGCCGACAACGCCGCCAAGACCAAGGGCAAATCCATGGTCATCATGGGCGCGGCGATCAACCACTGGTACCACAACGACCTGTCCTACCGCGCGATCATGAACCTGCTGCACCTGTGCGGCTGCGTCGGCAAAAGCGGCGGCGGCTGGGCGCACTACGTCGGCCAGGAAAAGCTGCGGCCCCAGGCCGGCTGGGCGCCGATCGCCTTCGGACTCGACTGGCACCGGCCGCCGCGGCACATGAATTCCACCTCCTACTGGTACTTCCACACCGACCAGTGGCGCTACGAGGCGGTCAAGGCCGACGACCTGCTCTCCCCCGCCGGCAAGAACCGCAACAAGGGCTATAGCCTGGCCGACTACAACGTGGTCTCCACCCGCCTGGGCTGGCTGCCCTCGGCGCCGCACTTCAACCGCAACCCGATCGAACTGGCCGCCGAAGCCGCCAAGGCCGGCGCCACCGACGAGGCCAGCGCCGCGAAATACGTGGCGGAGCAACTCAAGTCCGGCGCCCTCGATGTCTCCTTTGCCGACCCGGACAACCCGGTCAACTGGCCGCGCAACCTGATCGTCTGGCGCGCCAACCTGATCGGCACCTCCGCCAAGGGCCACGAGTACTTCCTCAAGCACCTGCTCGGCGCCCAGAACGGCGTCCTGCAGGAAGGCGGCGACGGCAACCACTGCAAGGAAGTGAAGTGGCACGAGAAGGGCCCGACCGCCAAGCTGGACCTGATGGTGGACATCAACTTCCGTCTCAATTCCACCGGCGCCTATTCCGACATCATCCTGCCCACCGCGACCTGGTACGAGAAGCACGACCTCAACACCACGGACATGCACCCCTTCATCCACCCCCTGAGTGAAGCGGTGAGCCCGGGCTGGGAGTCGAAGTCCGACTGGCAGATCTTCAAGCACCTCGCCAAGGCCTTCTCGAAACTGGCCGCCAAGCACCTGGGCACCCGCAAGGACCTGGTGGCGCTGCCGATGCAGCACGACTCGGCCTTCGAGATGGCGCAGCCGCTGGGCCAGGTGAAGGACTGGAAGCGCGGCGACTGCGAGCCGATCCCGGGCAAGACCATGCCCCTGATCAAGCTGGTGGAGCGCGATTTCGCCAGTACCTACAACAAGTTCATCGCCCTCGGGCCCCTGATGGTCAAGCTCGGCAACAACATCAAGGGCATCGACTGGAACACCGAGCAGGAATACAAGGAGCTCGCCAGCCTCAACCGCACGGTCACCCTGCCCGGCGTCTCGCAGGGCATGCCCTCGCTGGAGGAAGACATCGCGGTGTGCGATTCGGTGATGCGCATGGCGCCGGAAACCAACGGCGAGGTGGCGCACAAGTCGTGGTCCGCCCTGTCGAAGAAGACCGGTATCGACCATCACCACCTCTACGCCGGCCGCCACGAGGACAAGATCACCTTCCGCGACATCCAGGCGCAGCCGCGCAAGATCATCACCGCGCCGACCTGGTCCGGGATCGAGTCGGAGCACGTGTCCTACACGGCGGGCTACACCAACATCCATGAGCACATCCCGTTCCGCACGCTCACCGGCCGCGCCCACTTCTATCAGGATCACGAGTGGTTCCTCGACTTCGGTGAAGGCTTCTGCACCTTCCGGCCGCCGGTGGACATGAAGGCCAGGGAAAAGGTGCCGGCCAGCGTGATGAAGAAGCCGCACCTGACCCTGTCCTGGATCACCCCGCACTCGAAGTGGGGCATCCACTCCACCTACCAGGACAACCTGCGCATGCTCAACCTGTTCCGCGGCGG
>CAZONS010000465.1:0-2568 GCA_964581195.1 uncultured Thiobacillus sp.
CCGTCCAGTGGCAGGGACAGTTCCGCCGCCAGACCGGGACGATCGAGGATGAACGGGGTGGCGGGAAGCTGGACACGGGCCTCGACGCCATTGCGCGCCAGGTAGTCGTTGACGAAATCCTGGATGCGCTGATCGGAGGGGCAGCGGTAGTCCCGCAACAGGCGCCGGTGCTGGCGGTAATTGCGCAGGAGATCCTCGGCGACATCGAGCAGGTCGTCGTCGCCATCGCGCGGCAAAGGCTGGCCCGATGCCGCAAGCTGCAGATTGATCTGGCGGATACGTTTCATCCGCTCCGCGCCGACCGGGCGCGGGGCGATGGGAGCGGCGGCCGGGGAAGCCTGGCCGAGGCGGGCGATATCGTTGTCCATACACACTCTCTGTTTTGAACAGGGCCGCGCCATCCAGGGAACATGAGGCGCGAGGCGGGCGGAAGTATCGGAAAATCAGCGCGTGCCGCGGAAACCGGCGCGCGAACCAGCGAATCATGACAGAAGCAGACCTTTCCGGGCAAGGAAGGGGCGGATTGGCCGCCTGACAATGAAACGCAAGTAGTTGATTAATAATTGTTATTCAAGATTGTTTGCGCGTACCCGGATGCGCTGCAAGGCAAGTTGTGAATCCCCCTGGAATAGCCATCCAGACGCGAGGAAAAAACACGCGCGCGGGGCGCTTCGGCTTCAACGCTGACGTCGGCGCGACAGCCCCTGCCTGCCCACCCAGTCCGCCGCGAACTGGCGCGCGACGCGCCCGGAGCGGCCACCGCGGGCGATCGCCCAGTTGATCGCCTCCTGCCGCGTGGCGGCTGTCGTCTCGCCGCCCAGCGCCGCCACCCAGGCGGCGACGATGGCCAGGTAGTCGTCCTGGTTGAAGGGCCAGAAGGTCAACGTGAGACCGAAGCGATCGGACAGGCTGATCTTTTCCTCGATGCTCTCAGCCGGACGCACTTCGCCACCCTGATGCAGCGTGGCCTCGTTCTCGGCGAAAAACTCCGGCATCAGGTGGCGACGGTTCGAGGTGGCATGAATCAGAACATTGTCCGGCAGGCCGGCGATGGAACCGTCCAGCGCCGCCTTCAGCGGCTTGTAGGCGGCGTCCCCCGGCTCGAAGGAGAGGTCGTCGGTGAACAGGATGAAACGCCAGGGCTGATCTTCCAGACGAGCGGTGATATCGGGCAGATCGACGAGATCCTCGCGTTCGACCTCCACCAGACGCAGCCCCTTGTGCGCGTGGCGCGGCAACAGGGCCTTGATCAGGGAGGATTTGCCGCAACCGCGCGACCCCGCGAGCAGCACATTGTTGGCCGGCAGCCCCTTGAGGAACTGCCGGATGTTGCGGTCCAGCGCGGCCTTCTGCTCATCGATGCCGGTGAGCGCATCCCAGGGTGGGCAGTTCAGCGTGGTCACCGGCAGCAGCAGGCCGCGCCCCATCTGTTTGCGCCAGCGGCAGGCCAGGGTCGCGCGCCAGTCCACCCGCGCCGGTATCGGCGGCAACCAGGCATCCAGGCGCGCCAGCAGGTCGTTGCCGCGGGCGATCAACAGCGCCAGTTCGGGGCTGACCTGGTAGGCCGGAGGAAAACCGTCATCGTCATCGAACGCATCGCTCATCTCGTCTCCCGTCTCGCTCGATGCGTTCAGTCCAGCACGGCTGTCAACGCCTTCAGGCAGGCGTCCACATTGTCGTCTCGCGCCGAGGCGCCCATCAGGCCGATGCGCCAGATCTTGCCGGCGAGGGCGCCGAGGCCGGCGCCGATCTCCAGGTTGAATTCGCCCAGCAGGCGGGCACGCGCGGCAGCGTCGTCGAGACCGGCCGGCAGGGTCACCGAGTTGAGCTGCGGCAGGCGCTCGCCTTCCGGTACCACGAAGCCCAGTCCCAGACTTTCCAGTCCGGCCTTGAGCCGTTCGTGCATGACGCGATGGCGCGCCCAGGCGGCTTCCAGGCCCTCCTCGGCCAATATCACCAGCGACTCGTGCAGGCCATAGAGCGGGTTGATCGGCGCGGTGTGGTGATAGGTGCGCCGGCCCTCGCCGCTCCAGTAGCCGAGCACCAGGTTGAGGTCCATGAACCAGCTCTGTACCGGAGTTTTCCGCGCCCGGACCCTGGTGATCGCGGCCTCCGAGAAACTGACCGGCGACAGACCGGGAGTACAGGACAGGCATTTCTGGCTACCGGAGTAGGCGGCGTCGATGCCCCATCGATCGAGCAGGACGGGCGTGCCGCCCAGCGAGGTGACGCAATCCATGATGCTCAGGGCGCCGTGTCGGCGAGCGATGGCCGCCAGCGCGGCGGCATCCGACCGCGCTCCGGTGGAGGTTTCGGCATGCACGAAGGCGAGGATTTTCGCGTCGGGGTGAGCCAGGAATGCGTCCTCGACCTTGTTCGGGTCGACCGCCCTGCCCCAGGCATCCTCCACGACGACCGGAGTGCCGCCACAGCGTTTCACGTTTTCCAGCATGCGGCCGCCGAAGACGCCGTTGATGCAGACGATGACCTTGTCGCCCGGTTCCACCAGATTCACGAAGCAGGTCTCCATGCCGACCGAGCCGGGGCCGGAGACCGGGAAGGTCAGCT
>CAZONS010000466.1:0-2556 GCA_964581195.1 uncultured Thiobacillus sp.
CAACAAGCCGGCGCGTGAGATCGTCAATGTGGCTCAATAAGCGTTTGACCGCCGCGACGGACAGCACCACCGGCAGACATAGCTGCTGCTTCGGCCGATCCAACTCCGTTAGCCAGGGCAATTGGATGCCAAGCACCACCTTGTATAAAAACAACAGAGCGGACAGCGCCTGTTGGTGTGTGGCAATAGCGACATGCCGATCATTCGCCAGCCGAGTGAGGAAACGCTCGATTTCAGGCTTCCCCATCTCGGCGGGATGTCGCAAGCCATGGAAATGGATATATCTCTTAGCCCATAAGTCATATGCCTCTTCCGTGCCTAGACTGTAATGGCGATAGTGGATACTCTCGCACAACTGATCAAGGAGTTTGGGAGGCATGGGAGTGGGTCCGTTTCCATTGTTCAATACGTCCCCATACAAGTTGGCGTTATTTTAAAAACAACGGGTTATGAAATGGCGGCCAAGATTACACGTCATCTGACCCAGTTTACACGTCACTATTGACGTGTACATCACGTTGAACTAAACCGCCTACCGGCGGTGGCAACCCGACACGAAGCGAGGCCCGCGCGCCTCGTTTTTTTATGTCGTGACGCCTTGGGCGGCAAGCGAGCTCCTACCCTCGAAGGGTCATCAACCCGACGAGGAGATCGTCATGAGCCCGTTACGCCAACAACTGCTCGATGCCATGGAATTGCGCGCCTTCGCCCATCGCACGCGCGAAGCCTACCTGCACTGGGCCATCGAACTGGCCCGCTACACCCACACTTCCCCCGAGCAACTCGACGCCGCCGATCTGGAGCGCTTCCTGCTCCACCTCCTGCGTGAACAGCACCTGTCCCCTTCCACCTGCAACCAGGCCCTGCACGCCTTGCGCTTTCTCTGGGGTGAAGTCCTCAAGCGGCCAGCGATCATGGTCGCCCTGCCCAGCCCCAAAGTCCCGCGACACCTGCCGGTGATTCTCAGTCGGGAGGAAGTCGCCCGCATCCTCGAAGCGGCCGGCAACCTGCGCAACCGCGCCGCCCTCATGGCCGCCTACGCCGCCGGCCTGCGCGTCGCCGAGGTCGCCCATCTGCGGGTTGCCGACATCGACAGCGAGCGCATGGCCTTGCGCGTCGAACAGGGCAAGGGCGGACGCGACCGCTACAGCCTGTTGCCGCCGCAACTCCTGGAAACCCTGCGCCTCTACTGGCGCGCCTATCGTCCCCAGGTCTGGCTGTTTCCCCAGCGCCATGCCGATGTCCCCATCGACCCCGGCCAAGCGCAGAAATGGTTCTACACCGCGCGCGATCACGCCGGCATCACCAAGAAAGTCGGCATCCACGGCCTGCGCCACGCCTTCGCCACCCATCTCCTGGAAGCCGGCGTGGACCTGCGCACCATCCAGGTCCTGATGGGGCACAGCGCCCTCAGTACGACGCAGCGCTATCTGCACCTGGTCCAGCCCAATGACCTGTCCGCCACTTCGCGCCTGAACCTGCTGAACGGCCTGGCCGCCTGAAGCCATGCATGCGCCGCGTCCCGCCCTGGCGCTGGCGGACATCCTGAGTGCCCACGCCCCGGCCTACAGCGAACGGCATCCGCTAACCGGCTTCCAGGCCCGCGCGTTCCGCGCCATCGTCGCCTGCCGCACCCCGGCCCTGGGCGGCCAGGTCTATCACTGCCCGGCCTGCGGCCATGACGAGGTGCGCTTCCACTCCTGCGGCAATCGCCATTGCCCGAAGTGCCAGGCCTTGGCGAAAGAACGCTGGGTCGCCGCCCAGGTCGCGCAGGTATTGCCGGTGGAACACTTCCACGTGGTCTTCACCCTGCCGCACGCGATCAACGCGGTGGCGCCGACCCAAGGGGTGGACGCTTTGCTGTTCGCCTGTGCTTCGCAAACCCTGCTGGCCTTCGCGCGCAACCCGAAATGGCTGGGGGCGGAACCGGCGATCACGATGATCCTGCACACCTGGGACCAGCAACTGCGGGCGCATCGCCACGTGCATTGTCTGGTGAGCGGCGGTGGGCTGACGGCCGAGGGGAAATGGGTGAACGCCAAACCGCATTTCCTGTTCCCGGTGCGGGCGTTGTCGCGGGCATTTCGCGGCAAATTCGTCGAAGCCCTGGCGATGGGGTTGGATAAAGGTGAACTGTGCCTGCCAAAGACAGTGCGACGAGATGCCCTGTTGGCGGAACTGACCCGGACGGATTGGGTGGTCTACGCCAAACCGCCGTTCGCGGGGCCGGCACAAGTGCTGGCCTATCTGGGACGCTATACCCACCGCACGGCCATCGGCAACCAACGCCTGGTGGCGATGGAAGGCGATCAGGTCAAGTTCCGCTGGCGCGACCGGGCGCACGCCGACAAGGTGCGGGTGATGGCCTTGTCCGCCGAGGCCTTCCTCCACCGCTTCCTGCTGCATGTGCTGCCCAAAGGGTTTCAGCGGATTCGCCATTACGGCCTGCTAGCGAACCGGCACAAGGCGGAATGCCTGGCGAAAGCGCGCGCGGCGTTAAATGTGCCGCCACCCGCGCCGGTGCTGAAAGAGGCGGTCGAGGATTTCGCGCGGCGG
>CAZONS010000467.1:0-2556 GCA_964581195.1 uncultured Thiobacillus sp.
ACCCGGATGTGCTGTGCAATGCCGAGATCAAGTTCAAGGCCTTTCTCGACCATGCCATGAACCTCGGCGCCGACCATCTCGCCACCGGCCATTACGCCCGCCTGGCAGGCGAGGCGCCCGACCGCCGCCTGCTCAAGGCGGTGGATGGCAACAAGGACCAGAGCTATTTCCTCTACCGCCTGAACCAGGCCCAGATCGCCCACGCCCTCTTCCCCCTCGGCGGTCTGCCGAAACCCGAGGTACGCGAACTGGCGCGACGGGCCGGCCTGCCGGTGGCGGAAAAGAAGGACAGCACCGGCATCTGCTTCATCGGCGAGCGCCCCTTCCGCGAATTCCTGCAACGCTATCTGCCCACGCAACCGGGCGACATGGTCACCCCCGAGGGCCGGGTGATGGGCCGCCACCAGGGCCTCATGTATCACACCCTCGGCCAGCGCAAGGGCTTGGGCATCGGCGGCGTCAAGGACGCCGAGACCGGAACGTCCGGCGGCGAACCCTGGTTCGCGGCCGCCAAGAACCTGGAACGCAATGAACTGATCGTGGTGCAGGGCCATGACCATCCGCTGCTCCTCTCATCCATCCTGCGCGCCGATCAACTCTCCTGGATCGGCCCGCCGCCGCGCGTCGGCGTCCGCTACGGCGCCAAGACCCGCTACCGGCAGCAGGATGCCGCCTGCGTGGTGGAAAGCCTGACCGCCGATGAACTCGTGCTGCGCTTCGAGCAGCCGCAGTGGGCGGTGACGCCGGGGCAATCGGTGGTGCTCTACGACGGCGAGGTCTGTCTCGGCGGCGGCGTGATCGCCGTGGCGGAACAAAGGTAGCGCCGGCTTCCCACCGGCTCGGCTCACACCAGGCGGAACGGCGGGCTGGAAGCCAGCGCTACAAGGCCGCCGACATCGGCTATATTCTTGGCCGCCCCGGTCCTCACGCGCTCCCCGTGCTGACACTTCCCAACCTGCTCACCGCTTCGCGCCTGGTCCTCGCCCCCTTCGTGGCCTGGCGGCTGGCGCTGCACGATGTGGAAGGCGCCTTCTGGCTGTTCGCGCTGGCCGCGCTCACCGACCTGCTCGACGGCTGGCTGGCCCGCCTGCTCGACCAGAAAAGCGATTTCGGCGCCCTGCTCGACCCCATCGCCGACAAGGTGATGCTGCTGACCACCCTCTCCTTCCTGGCACTCACCGATCTGCTGCCGATGTGGCTGCTCTGGCTGGTGCTGGCGCGCGACGGCGTCATCCTGGGCGGGGCGCTGGCCTACCGCAGGCTCACCGGCGGCCTCAAGATCACCCCCATCTTCACCGGCAAGCTGACCATCGCCCTCGAGTTCGTGCTGGTCTCCTGGGTGCTGGCGGAAGACGGCCTCTCGCTCGGCCTGGCCTGGGGCATCGCGCCGCTGACCCTGCTCACCGCCGCCGTCGGTGTCCTCTCCGGACTGCTCTACATATTGATATGGAGCCGCAAGACGGCGGCGCACCTGCGCCGCTCGCGGGCCGGCTAGGAGCCTGTCAGGCTCCTAGCGCAGCACCACCAGCACGATGCGGCGATTTTGCGCCCGTCCCTCGGGCGTCGTGTTGTCCGCCACCGCGCGGGCCTCGCCATAGGACACCACGGTCATCCGCTGCAGCGGCAGACCGCAGCTGTCGTGCAGGAAGTCGCGCGCGGCCTCGGCGCGCGCGCGCCCCAGGCGTTTGTTGCCGGCCGGCGTGCCGACATTGTCGGTGTAGCCCTGGATCTCGATGTAGACGTTCCTGTTCTCCGCCAGCAGCCTGTTGGCGAAGTCGGTCAGCGCCGCCTTGCCGGCGTTCGGCAATACCGCCATGCCCGGCTCGAACGTGGCCATCGCCTCGCTGAGCACCGTCTCGTAGACCAGCTTGCCCTCCGCCAGACGCCCGGCGGCGATGGCGCGATCCAGCGCCTCCCGGGCGGTCGCCGACACGGCGGCGGTGGCGGTGGCCTGCTCCTGGAGGGCGGCGACCGCCTGGTTCAGCCGGCCATCGGTCTCGTCCAGACGAGCGCTGCCGGCATCGACCGTCGTTTGCAAGGCGCCGAGCCGTTGCTCGACAGCCGCCACCTGGCTGTCCGTCCGTGTGAGTTGCGCCACCACGCCCATGACCGAGGCGCCCAGACCGTCCAGATGTTCCTTGACGCTGGCGGAACTGGCGGCGGCATCGAGCTGACCGCTCAGGCGATCGACGCGCTGGTCCACGGCGCTGATCGCATCCGCCTGAACGACGGTCGCCTGTTTCGTCGCGGCGATCTCGCCCCGAGCCTGTTCCAGGCGCTGGTTCGTGGCGGCCAGCGCCTGTTCCCCCGCCTCGCCGCGTCGACGGACATCCTCGAGGCGGGATGCCACGCCATCGATGCGCACCGCCGCCTTGTCCAGCGCTTCGGCATTGGCATCGATACGCTGGCTGGCGGATGTGATCAGCGCGGCGAGTTCATCCAGCCGCCCATTGGCCGTGGCCAGTGCGGTCGTCGCGACGACCGGGCTGGCCACCGCTGGCTCCGGCATGGACGTGACGGCCTCGACGGGCGCCGCCGGGATTCCTTCCACCGCCC
>CAZONS010000468.1:0-2554 GCA_964581195.1 uncultured Thiobacillus sp.
ATCGCGACATCCTCTTCACCTACATCGAGGAAGCCCAGGATGTTCTCGGCGGCATCGCCGTCCAGCTTGCCCGCCTGCACGTCAGCGCCTATGACGGCGACGCCTTCACCTCGATCCGCCGCGGCTTTCACACACTCAAGGGCAGCGGCCGCATGGTCGGGCTCACCGAGTTGGCGGAACTGGCCTGGGAAGTGGAACAGACGCTCAACCAGTGGCTGCGCGACGAGCGCGCCCCCAGCGCCGAGATGCTGACCTTCCTGGAGGACACCAGCAACGCCTTCCAGGTCTGGATCATGGAACTGGAAGACCAGGGCCATGCCCGAGTGGAATCGGATCACCTGATCCAGAGGGCGCGCCGGCTGCGCGCGGCGGCCAGCCCACCGGAGGCCACGCCCCCAAAGCCTGAAGCCGGCGTCCAGGGGATCGCCCAGGCCGCCGGCTCGGTCGAGGAAGCCGACCCCATCGCCACGGCCGAAGCGGATGACAGCGTCGACATCGACGGTCATGTCCTGCCTGGAGAATTGTTCCGCATCTTCAGCACGGAAGCGGGCCAGCGCCTTGCCGACCTGGGCGACGCCCTTGGCCAGATCGCCCAGGGACAGCGTCCCGGCGCCTGGGAAACGTTCATTCGCTCCGCCCATACCCTGGCCGGCATCGCGCGCACCACCGGTTTCACCCCGCTGGCGGATGCCGCCCATGCCGTGGAAGCCTGGGCGGGAGCGTGGCCGGACAAGACCGTGCCCCTGACGGCCGCCCACAGCGCCATCCTGGCCAGTGTGCTCGACCAGCTAGGCGACAGCATCGAGGGCATACGGCTGCATCGCTACCCGGCAGACCCGCGCGGCATCGAGGACCTGCTGGCCGACATCACCCTGACCGAGCCCCCTCTGCCGGAGGCCGCGGACGCGAACAGTGAAGCCGAGGCAGCCGAGCCCTCGCCGCCAGAGACCGTCGACACCCGTCCGGTCGCGGCGACGCCGGCCGCTCCCGCGCCGGAGACCGCGCCCAGTGCCGCGCCGGGCGTCGGCGATGGCGGCGTCGCCACCCGGGACGATCTGGATGAGCAGTTGCTGCCCATCTTCCTGGAAGAGGCCAGCACCCTCCTGCCCAGGATCGGCGCCTCGCTGCGCGACTGGCGCGCCGTGCCGAATGACGAACAGAGCCGCGACGCGCTGAAGCGCGCCCTGCACACCCTGAAAGGCTCCGCGCGCATGGCGGGCGCCATGACCCTGGGCGAGCACGTGCATGCGCTGGAAAGTGAAATCATCGACCTGGGTGAGGCGGCCGCCGACGAAGCGGTGCTGGACGGACTCGAAGCCAGTTACGACCAGATCGCCGATCGGATCGAGCACCTGAAGGGCGCTGGCGCGACACCGCCCCGCCCCGTCCCGGACGGTGTCGAGGCGGCGAGCGCGCCGGCGGCGGCGCCGGCCGGCATGACGACCGTCGCGCCCGAGCCATCACCCGTCACCGCGCCCGGGCCCACGCGGCCGGATCAGGACGCCGCCGCGCGGATGGAGGACGAACTGCGCCTGCGCCAGACCTTGCGACAGAAGTCCGACGTGCTCGACACCCTGCTCAACGAGGCTGGAGAGGTGTCCATCGCCCGCGCCCGCATCGAGACCGTCCTCGCCGGTTACAAGCAGACCGCCCAGGAGCTTTCCGCCAACGTCGAACGCCTGCGCTCGCAACTCCGGGAGATGGAAATCCAGGCGGAAACCCAGATGCGCTCGCGACTCTCGCAAATGGATGAATCCCGCTTCGACCCGCTGGAGTTCGACCGTTTCACCCGATTGCAGGAACTCACCCGCCTGCTCGCGGAAAGCGTGAACGATGTCTCCACCGTGCAGGAAAACCTGCTCTCGGGACTCACCGAGGCGGAAAACGCCCTCGTCCAGCAATCGCGCATGACCCGCAACCTGCAGCAGGAACTCATGCACATCCGCATGGTGCCGGTGAACAACCTTTCCGAACGCCTGCATCGGGTCGCGCGCCAGGCCGCCAAGGAGACCCGGCGCCGGGTGCATCTGGAGATCGATGGGGGTCAGACCGGTATCGACCGCACCGTGCTGGACCGGATCGCCGCGCCGCTGGAACACCTGGTACGCAATGCCGTCGCCCACGGTATCGAGGATCCGCAGGCGCGGGTCGCGGCGGGCAAGCCGGAACACGGCGAGGTGCGTCTCAGGGCGCGACAGGCCGGCAACGAGATCGTGCTGACCCTGAGCGACGATGGCGCCGGCATCGACCATGCCGCCGTGCGCGCCCATGCGCTGGCCAACGGCTGGCTGGATGAGGATGCCGAGCTCAGTGACGAGCAACTGGAGGCACTGCTGTTCCGATCCGGATTCACCACCGCCACGCAAGTCACCGAACTGGCGGGTCGCGGCGTCGGCCTCGACGTGGTGCGCAGCGAGATCGCCGGCATCGGCGGCCGTGTCCGTCTCGAATCCAGCCCCGGCGGCGGCAGCCGCTTCACCCTGCACCTGCCACTCACCCTGGCGGTCTCGCAGGTGGTGCTGGCGCGCGCCGGCGGCGTCACCTACGCGCTGCC
>CAZONS010000469.1:0-2554 GCA_964581195.1 uncultured Thiobacillus sp.
CGCCGCTGCGCATGCGGACCCGGATGCGGGCCTTGTCGACCGAGAGCACCACGCCAGGCAGGAAACCGTTCAACTCCATGCGCTCGAGCAGGTCGCCCTCGATCACCTTCTCCGCCTCCGCCGCGTCGGTGGGTAATTTCAGTTGCGCCTCCGGTCCCGCGTAGCCGCGACGGCGGTTGAACTCCACGACGCCCTGGCGCACGCCCGCCACGGCCGCGCGCTGGTCCTTCAGGCGCAAGGTGGTGTAGACCTTCATGCCGCTGACATAGATCGCGTCGCCGTATTTCTGGTGCATGCGTTGCCGCACCAGTTCGGCCAGATGTGGCGCTTCCACCTCGAAGTTCTGCGGCGAGTATTTCACCGGCAGGCGCACTTCCCGGGCGTGCGCGTATTCCTCGTTGCTGATGTAACCCAGCGTCTTCATGCGCCCAAGCACATATAGCTGGCGGGTCTTGGCGCGGGTCGGGTTGACCACCGGGTTGTAGGCCGAGGGCGCCTTCGGCAGGCCGGCCAGCATGGCGGCCTCGGCCAGGCTGATCCTGGCCAGCGGCTTGCCGTAGTAGATCTGGGCGGCCGCCGCGAAGCCATAGGCGCGCTGGCCCAGATAGATATGGTTGAGGTAGAGCTCCAGAATCTCGTCCTTGCTCAGGGCATGCTCGATCTTGATCGCCAGCAGCGCCTCGTTGAGCTTGCGCCGCAGGGTCTTTTCCGAGCTCAGGAAGAAGTTGCGCGCGACCTGCATGGTGATCGTGGAGGCGCCTTCCTTGGCGCCGCCGGAAACGACGTTGGCCAGCGCCGCGCGCAGCACCCCGATGGTATCGACGCCGCCGTGCTGGTAGAAGCGCTCATCCTCGGCGGCCAGGATGGCCTGGCGCAGGTGTTTCGGCGTGTCCTTGAGGCGGACCACCGCGCGCCGTTCCTCGCCGAATTCGCCAATCAGCGCGCCATCTTCGGTGAAGATCCGCAAGGGCTGTTTGGGACGATAATCGGTCAGGCTGTCCAGACTGGGAAGATTGGGGTATACCAGCGCGGCGGAAAGTCCCGCCACGGCGGTTGCCACGACAACCAGGCTAGCGGCCACCGCCAGAATAAAGTGCCACCAACGGGTCATGTCGTACTCTGGGAGAGGGGGGGTGAAGGGAAAATTACTTGTGCGAAATGATGAAGTTGTTGCTAGGATTTAGCGCATCTTATTAAATAAGCGCTCGAACCGGGCGTATGCAAAGGGGATTTTGTTGAGAATCGCATTTCCAGGCCAGGGTTTTCGCCCGCTGATCGGCGTCGATATTAGCTCATCAGCCGTGAAAATGCTCGAGCTCGGCCGCAGCGGCAAGGAGATGCGGCGGGTCGAGCGCTATGCCATCGTGAACCTCCCCAGGGAAGCGGTGACCGACGGCGCCATCGCGAAACCCGACCTGGTCGAGACCGCCTTGCGCGAATGCTGGAAGGCGCTCGACAGCAAAACCCGCGAAGTGGCGCTGGCGCTCCCCGCTTCCGCGGTCATCACCAAGAAGATCCTGCTGCCCTCGGGCGCCAGCGAGGCTGAAATCGACACCCAGGTCACGGCCGAAGCCAACCAGATGGCGGCGTTTTCGCTCGACGAAGTCAGCCTCGACTACCAGGTGCTCGGGCCGAATGCCCGCAACCCCGGCGAGAACGACGCACTCGTCGTCGTCTCCCGGCGCGATCGTGTGGAAGAGCGGGTGGCGCTGGCGGAAGCGGTGGGCCTCAAGACCGTCATCATGGATGTGGATGCCTTCGCCACGCTCACCGCCTTCGAACAAATGGCCTTCCACCTGCCCGACAATGGCCGCGGCCAGACCGTCGCCATCATCGACATCGGCGCCAATACCACCCACGTCAACGTGCTGCACGACAACCAGCCGGTCTACCAGCGCGAGCACAGCCTCGGCGGCAATACCCTCACCAGCGAGATCGCGCGCCGTTTCGACCTGCCCACGGAAGAGGCGGAGGATGCCAAGCGCAAGAGCCTGCTCCCGGACAGCTACGAGTTCGAGGTGCTGCAACCCTTTCTCGACACGGTCGCGCTGGAAATCAGCCGGGCGCTGCAATTGTTCTTTTCGGCGTCCTCGCATCAGTCGGTCGACCACATTCTTCTCGCGGGAGGGTGCGCCGCCATCCCGGGGCTGGATGACGTCGTGCACAGCAAGATGCAGACCAGCACCCTGATTGCCAACCCCTTCGCGAAGATGGCCGTATCCAGCAAGGTCAAGGCCCGCCAGCTCGCCTCCGAGGCCCCGGCGCTGTTCGTCGCCTGCGGTCTCGCCCTGCGGAAATTCGATCCGTCATGACCGCCATCCGCATCAACCTCCTGCCTCACCGCCAGATGCGCCGCGCGCAGCAGCAGCGCCTGTTCACGCTGTTCGCGCTGGTGGTGGCCGGCATCGGTCTGGCCGCGGTCGCCGCCGGCCAGATGCAGCTCGCCAACGCCAAGAGCGCCCAGGACCGCCGCAATGCCTTCCTGCGCGAGGAAATCGCCAAGCTCGACAAGCAGATCGCAGAGATCAAGGAGTTGCGGGAAAAGACCGATGAC
>CAZONS010000470.1:0-2540 GCA_964581195.1 uncultured Thiobacillus sp.
GCCTGGATCAGGTCGCGGCCGATTTTTTCCTCGAATTCCTTGTGTACCGGCAGCAGGGTCTGTTGCCAGACGATGCGATCCTTGAACGGCAGCACATAGATGCGGGTGGTACCGGCGGCCTTGACCTTGGCCAGGGCGTCGTCATTGTCCTTCTGCGCGATCTGGCGCTCGAACGCGGTGGTGTCCTGCATCGCCTTGTCCAGGATGGCGCGCAGGTCGGCGGGCAGGTCGTCCCAGAACTTCTTGTTGACGATGACCGCGTAGCCCAGATAGCCGTGGTCGGAGATCGTCAGGTGTTTCTGCACTTCATGCATTTTCTGGGTGTAGAGGTTGGACATGGGGTTTTCCGTGCCGTCCACCACGCCCTGTTGCAGCGCCGAATAGACTTCGGAGAAGGCCATGACCTGCGGGTTGGCGCCCAGCGCCTTCATCTGCGCTTCCAGCACCTTGGAGGACTGGATGCGCAACTTCAGGCCCTTGAAATCCTCGACCGAATGCAGTGGCCGGTTCGCGCTCATCTGCTTGAAGCCGTTGTCCCAGAAGGCGAGGCCGGTGATGCCCTTGGCATCGAGCAGGGAGAACAGTTTCTTGCCGATGTCGCCGTCCATCACCCGGTACAGGGTTTCCTTGTTGGGAAAGATGTAGGGCAGGTCGAACAGTTCGAAGGAACGCACGCCGAGCGGTCCGAATTTGGCCAGGGACGGCGCCAGCATCTGCACCGCGCCGAGTTGCAGCGCCTCCATTTCCTCGCGGTCCTTGTACAACTGGCTGTTCGGGTAGACCTCGACCTTGACGCGACCCTTGCTGCGTTCCTCGGCGAGTTGCTTGAAATGCTCGGCGGCGCGGCCTTTCGGCGTGTCGGGCGCAACCACGTGAGAGAACTTGATGACGATGGGATCGGCTGCCTGTGTCGTGAAGGCGGTGATCGCCAGGGCCAGAGCGGACAAGACCACGGAGAGTTTCATGACAACCCCTTTCTGATCAATGGATGGCAAGGTCATGTTAGGCCCGTGATCAGGCGGCGACAAGCCACCGAGGCGCATAAATACCGTGCCCGGTTCCGAGGTCGGCGCGTCCCGATCCGCCGGCCTTCCCCGAGGGTCAGGTCAGGGTGTCGAGAAAGCGCTGGCGGGCGGCGTCCAGCACCGCCCGCGCGGCCTGCGCCTGCCCGGGATCTTCCGCGACGGTCCGCAGCAGCCGCGCGCATTCTCCGTGAAAGGCCTCCAGCGCCACTCTGACCGTGGTCTCGTCCAGTTTGCGCTCGATGTTCGGGGGCGCTTTGGGCACGTCGCCATCCAAAGGTTTCAATGTCGCGAAGCGCGGAATCATGCGCTGACCCCCCTCCTCGCCGGAGGCGGTCAGCGGCCCGGTTTTCGTATAGACCCGGCCCTCGAATTCGAAGCGGGCCCCGAGGGGGAGAAGCTGGAATTTCATGGCGCCGCTCCGTTCAGGACCAATACTTCGCCCTGTCCGGCAAGACCCAGCGGACACCCCCGCGCGGATCTTCCTTGTCGCCCTGATAGCGCGGGATCAGATGGATGTGCAGGTGGGGTACCGACTGGCCGCCGGCGGCGCCGTGGTTGATGCCGATGTTGTAGCCGTCGGGTTGGTGCCGCTCGTCGAGGATGGCCTTGGCCCGGTCAAGGGCGGCGAGCAATGCCAGGCGCTCTTCCTGGGTGGCGTCGAACAGCGTGGGGAAGTGGCGCTTGGGGATGATCACGGTATGGCCTGGCGAGACCGGGAAACCATCCTTGTAGACGACGGTGAGTTCATCCTCGGCCAGGATGCGGGCGGGGTCGAGGACGCAGAAGGGGCAGGGTTTGGTCATGGTGACTCCGTTGTACGGCGCGTGATTTTACCCGCCGAATCAGACGGGGGCGGAGCGTCCCCGCTACAGCACCCTGACCTTCAGCTTGCCCTTGCCCAGATGCGTCTTCAGCAGCTTGTAGATGTCCATGTCGAACGGGACATCCTTGCCCTGATCCAGCAGTTCATGGACTTCCACCTCGTCGTGGGCGGTGCCCAGGTAGCGCCAGCCGTCGAGGACGTGGACGTCCTCGATGTCGCGGAAGTCGTCGCGCTCGATCAGGCCGACCGGACCGGGCCAGGGCCAGGGTTTCACCTTGAGCTTGGCCAGGGCGCTCATCAGGCGGGCGCTGTGCAGATTGGCCGGTTCCTTGCCCACACAGGCGCCCTTGCACTGCCCCACCTGATAGGCGAGGTTGACAGCCCCCACGCTTCGCTGCCCCCCGAGGGGGCGCAATTCCTGCCTTGGGGCGGCCCGGCGGCAGGAACACGGGCGCGGCGTCTTGTTGGGTTTTTCCAGGCCGAGCAGGACCGGGCAGAGCTTGTAGGCCTCGGCGATCTTGCGCAGGGTGTTGGTCGCCTCGCGTTTCGAGTTGAAGGGGCCGTAGAGGTCGCCGGCACGGCCGATATCGACGTCCTCGGCGTAGACCAGGCGTGGCCGGAAGTCGCCCGGCTCGACTTCTTCCAGGCGCCAGGCGCAGATGTCCGGATGCTCGCGCTGGCGGCGGTTGTGC
>CAZONS010000471.1:0-2528 GCA_964581195.1 uncultured Thiobacillus sp.
AGTCGCCTGGATGATTTCCTTTTCAACCACCAGGTAGGCAGAACCGACCAGACGTTCCCGCATCGCGGTCAGCAGCGTCGTCTCGGGCGGCTTGTTGACGTCGTGGCGGGCGCTCTTGCCGAGGCCGCCGGGGGCCGCCAGACGGATGGCGCGGTAGACCCAGTCGGTCTGCTCGCGGTCGAATCCCTTCAGGCCGCGTCGCAGGGCATCGGCGAAGCTCTCGTCCTCGGTGCGTAGTTGCGCGGCATGGATCAGCGGCGCGGTCAGCAGCACGATGCCCAGATTGGTGTTGCAGGCGACCGCGTCGCGCGTCGCCTCGATGGCGCGGTAGATGCGCTCGCCCACGCCCAGCGCGCGGTCGGCCAGGTGCGGCGCCGCGACTTCGGCGCTGGTCAGGAAATCGCGCGCGGTCATGCCGTGGCCGGGCGATTCGA
Organism: uncultured Thiobacillus sp.; assembly: GCA_964581195.1. Classification (GTDB taxonomy): domain Bacteria; phylum Pseudomonadota; class Gammaproteobacteria; order Burkholderiales; family Thiobacillaceae; genus PFJX01. Next base: position 435 of record CAZONS010000471.1, read on the forward strand.
TGCCGACGTTGCCCGGCTTGAACGCCAGCACGTCGAGTTCGCAGGCCTCGTGGAAGGCGCCGATGAGAGGGTCGAGCAGGAACGGCGCGTTCATGCCCGAAGCTCCCGCGCCGGCCGCCGCACATGCCGCGCGATCAGGTCTGCCGCCAGCATCCCGGCGATGTCCTCGGCGACGACGCTCTGCAGGCCGCGCCAGGCGGGGATGCTGTTGACCTCGATCACCGTCAGGCGGCCATCGCGGTCGCGTATCAGGTCGACCCCGGCGTAGTCCATCTCCAGCGCCCGGGTCGCGGCTTCCGCCAGGCGGTGCAGCTCGGGGTCCGCCGGCGCCGGCGCGCAGTCGGCGCCCTGGGCGACGTTGTTGATCCAGGTGGCGCCGCGTCGGGTCATGGCGGCGCGGCTGACGCCACCCACCACCAGCACGCGGTAGTCCTCCCAGCCCGCCGACGCGTCATCCGGGCCGACGTAGCGCTGCAGGTAATACGCGCCCTGGCAGTCCGCGACCGGCGGCAGGTCCGCGGGCGACGCCAGCCGGCGCAGGCCCTTGCCCTGGGAGCCGAACAGCGGCTTCAGCACCAGTTCGTGGCCGCGCGCCGTCTCGCGGATCAGCAGCGCGCGCGCCTGCGCCTCGGTCTCCATGACCCAGGTGGCGGGGGTCGGCACGCCGGCCAGCTTGAGCAGCAGGCTGGTCATCGCCTTGTCGACGCTCTTTTCGATGGCGCGCGCCGCGTTGTAGACCGGCACCCCCAGCAGCGGCAGCACGTGCAGGAAGTCCAGGCGCAACACCACCTGTTCCAGGCTGCCGCCGGAGACGCCACGGACGAAGGCGGCGTCCGGCGGGCGATCCTCGAAGCCGGGCAGGATCACGCCGCCCGCGTCCAGATCCACCCGGCAATCGGCGAGCGCGACGTAGGTCGCGTCGAAGCCATGGCGAGCGAAGGCCGCGCGCAGGCGCTTGCCGTGCCAGCCGGGGTCGTCGGTGAAAATGGCGATGCGGCCGATCATGAAAACGAGCGCTCCAGCAGTTCGCCGTCGAGGTGCCCGGCGCGGAAGCCGCGGCCGGAATCCAGGCAGGTGACGATCACCTGGGCCGGGGCGAACAGCAGCGGGTCGATTTTGTAGAAGTCGTGGCCCGCCGCCTTGAACACCTGGGCGAAGGGCTGGCCGTAGTCGCTGGAGGCCGAGCTGGGCAGGCGCCGGGCCAGGTCCTCGGCGGCGGCGTCCTCGCCGGACACGAACAACTGCACGCGGCCGCCGAACAGGATGGCGTCGTTGGTGCGGCCCATGGCGGTGAGGAAGTCCGGCGAGGGCGGGCAGACCGGCGCCGTGCCCATGCCGTCGACGATGTGCTTCAGCTCGAAGCCGAGGAAATGCGCCTTGTGCAGCGCCACTTCCAGCACCCGCGCCACCACCTGCACCGATCCGGCCAGGCTGGAGGTGGGGGTGAGGATCAGGGTCAGGTTTTCCGGGGCGACGCCGCACTGGTCGGCGATCCGGTCGAGCAGGGTCTGCGGCGGGATCCTGTCGGTTTCCAGCACCAGGCAGGCGCGCTCCGCGCTGTCCTGGTAGCCCAGTTCCGCGAACAGTTCCTCCTTGCCGGCGAGGGCGCGGCCGGGGCCGGAGCCGAGGGCGAAGAAGCCGCCCTTGCCCTCGCCCTCGGCCAGGCTCCAGCCGGCGTACTGGCTGCCCAGGCAGGCCAGCACCGGCTGCGCGGTGGATACGGACAGCTCCCAGGGCCAGGCGGCGAAGGCGGCGGCGGGATTCAGGGAGACGCGGCCGAGCCCGCCCAGACAGATTTCGGCGATGCGGCGGCCGGCCTCGATGCCGCCGGCCACCTGGATGCCGGCGTCGACGATGCGCACACCGTTGTCCTGGCGGGAAACGCCGAGGCGCAGCTCGCCGGCGCGGGCGATCAGGTCGTCCAGCAGGGGCTGGGCGAGTGTGTTGATGCTGATGCGGAGGTCGTCTTTCATGGCGTTCTCATGCCCAGGCCGGCTTGCCGGCGAGCGGTGGCAAATGCGGAGGTGGCGACGCGCTGGCGTCGTCTCGAATGGGGGCGATGGCGGGCTGTAGACGGCTCAGACGGCGCAGGAT
>CAZONS010000472.1:0-2500 GCA_964581195.1 uncultured Thiobacillus sp.
GGCTCACCGGCCCGCAGATGATGGACGGCCTCGCCCTGGGCGAAACCACGCCGGGGCCGCTGATCATGGTGGTGTCCTTCGTCGGCTTCGTCGGCGCCTGGACCAAGCAGATCTTCGGCCCGGACGCCCTGTTCCTGGCCGGTTTCGCCGGCGCCTCGGTGGCCACCTTCTTCACCTTCCTGCCCAGCTTCATCTTCATCCTGGCCGGCGCGCCGCTGGTCGAATCCACCCACGGCGACCTCAAGTTCACCGCGCCCCTGACCGGCATCACCGCCGCCGTGGTCGGGGTGGTGCTGAACCTGGCCCTGTTCTTCGGCTGGCACGTGATCTGGCCGCGCGCCACCGAGGCCGCCCCCTTCTCCGGCGGCTTCGAGTGGTTCTACGCTCTGATTTCCGTGGCCGCCTTCGTCGCCCTGTGGAAGTACAAGCAGGACATCATGAAGGTCATCGCCGCCTGCGCGGCCATCGGCCTTGTCTACACCTTTGTCATGGGAGCCTGAACATGGAGCGCAGTGTCAAACCCGAAACCCTGGACCCGCAAGGCAAGTTCATCCTGGACGTGCGCCGCGCCGATGACCGTTCGGCCTCCAGCGAACAACTGGCGGGCGCCACCTGGAAAGACCCGAGCCAGATCGCCGACTGGGCCGATGGCCTGCCGAAGGATCAGGAAATCATCCTCTACTGCGTGCGCGGTGGCGGCGTCTCCAACAGCGTGGTCGACGCGCTCCAGGCCAAGGGCCTGAACGCCCGTTTCATCGAGGGCGGCATCGAGGGCTGGAAGGCGGCTGGCGGCGAAGTGGCCGCCAAATGAAGTGGGTGACGCGGGAACGCCCCAAGATCGACCGCATCGCCTGCCCCTGGCTGATCGCCCGTTTCATCGACGCGGCGCCGGAGTTCCTCTATGTGCCGGGCGGCGACGTGCTCAAGGTGGCGGCTGAAACCGGGGCCACGCCCTATGACATCCCCGGCGTCGAGTACGGCCATCACGGCGACCGGTGCAGCTTCGACGCCTTCATCGAGCGCCACGCCCTCAGCGACCCGGCCCTGCACAAGCTGGCCCTGATCGTGCGCGGCGCCGACCGCGGCGCGCCGCATCTGGCCAGGGAAGCGGCGGGGCTGCTCGCCATCTCCCAGGGCCTGTCGCTCAACTTCGAGGACGACCACGCGATGCTGGCGCACGGCATGGTCATCTACGACGCGCTCTATGCCTGGTGCGCACAGACGCCCTTGCGGAAACCGGGGCGCCTGATCGAACTGACGTGATCCTGCCCGCCGGCTGCGCGCCCGAGGCGCGCCTGCTGCTGATCGGCCGGGCGCTGCGCGCGTTCACCGACGGTTTTGTCGCCATCCTGTTGCCGGTCTATCTGCTGCGACTGGGCCTGGGCAAGTGGGAAGTCGGGCTGATCAGCACCGCCACGCTGCTCGGCTCCGCGCTGGCGACGCTGGCGGTCGGCCGCTGGGGACAGCGTTTCCCGCAGCGCCGGCTGCTGCTGGCCGCCGCCTGTCTGATGGCCGCCACCGGCCTGTTGCTGGCCGGGTTCAGCGATTTCTGGCCGCTCCTGCTGGTCGCCTTCGTCGGCACGATGAACCCCAGCTCCGGCGACGTCAGCGTCTTCCTGCCGCTGGAGCACGCGCGTCTGGCCGAATCGGCACAGGGCGAGGCGCGCACCTTCCTGTTTGCGCGCTACACCTTCGTCGGCGCCCTTTGCGCCGCCGCCGGTTCGCTGGCGGCGGCCATCCCGCAAGTCCTGGCGGATGCCGGCATGGCCCAGCTCGATGCCCTGCGCCTCATGTTCGTCGCCTATGGGCTGACCGGCCTGGCGATTTTCTTCCTGTACCGCCGCTTGCCCGCGCCCCCGCCGCGCGGGACGACGGCACCGCCCGCGCCGCTGGGGCCTTCGCGCGGCGTCGTCGTCCATCTCGCCGCGCTGTTCTCGATCGATGCCTTTGCCGGCGGGCTGATCGTCAATACCCTGCTCGCGCTCTGGCTGTTCGAGCGCTTCGACCTCTCGCTCGCCGCCGCCGGCCAGTTCTTCTTCTGGGCCGGCCTGCTGGCGGCCGGATCGCAACTGGCCGCGCCCTGGGTGGCGCGCCGCATCGGCCTCATCAACACCATGGTGTTCACCCACATCCCGTCCAGCCTCTGCCTGATCCTCGCCGCCTTCGCCGAGAGCCTGCCGGTGGCGCTCGCGCTGTTGTTCCTGCGCGGCGCCCTGTCGCAGATGGATGTGCCGACCCGCTCGGCCTTCGTCATGGCGGTGGTCACGCCGGCCGAACGCGCCGCCGCGGCGAGCTACACCGCCGTCCCCAGGAGCCTCGCCGCCGCCATCAGCCCGAGTATCGGCGGCGCGCTGCTGGCCGCGGGCTGGCTGGCGGCACCGCTGGTGGCCTGTGGCGTGTTGAAGATCGCCTACGACCTGGCGATCTGGCGCGCCTTCCGTGGGGTCGCCCCACGCGAGGTCTGACGGGTTCGGGGCGATGTCAGCGCGCCATACCCGCC
>CAZONS010000473.1:0-2498 GCA_964581195.1 uncultured Thiobacillus sp.
CCTGGTCATCGCCGGCCTGGTCGCCGAGGGGGAAACCCACATCGAGCGCATCTACCACCTCGATCGCGGCTACGACCACATCGAGGCCAAGCTCACCGCGCTGGGCGCGATGATCCGGCGCGAGAAGGCCTGATCTTGTCTTGTCCGTGGATTCGTATTTGCGTTAATACAGATCCACGGGCAAGGATCCGATCATGACCACCAGCGTGCGCTGACCCAGCCGCAAGCGGTTCAAGCTGGTTGGACAAGAGGACTTATTCCAGCAAGCCTCGATACAGCGCCTCATATTCACGCGCGCTCTTCTCCCAGCTGAAATCGCGATTCATGGCTTCGCGCATCATGCGTTGCCAGGCCTTCGGGTCGGCGTAGGCATGCAAGGCGCGGTCCACCGCCAGCCATAGCGCGTGCGCGGTGGGTTGCTCGAACACGAAGCCGGTGACGCCATCTTCCACGGTGTCCCTGAGGCCGCCGGTGGCATGGACGACGGGCACCGTGCCGTAGCGCAGGCTGTAGAGCTGGTTGAGGCCGCAGGGCTCGAAGCGGGAGGGCATCAGGAAGATGTCGGAGCCGGCCTCGATCCGGTGCGACAGGCCCTCGTCATAGCCGATCACCGCCGCGACACGGCCCGGATGCAGGGCGCCGAGGTCGCGGAAGGCCGCTTCCAGGGTCTTCTCACCGGTGCCCAGCAGCGCGATCTGACCGCCTCGGTGCAGGATCCCATCCGCCACCGCGAGGATCAGGTCGAGACCCTTTTGATGCGCCAGACGCGCGATGACGCCAAAAAGCGGTGTGTCCGCGCCGGTCTCCAGATTCAGGTCCTGCTGCAGCTTGATCTTGCACTGTTTCTTGCCCGAGAGTGCGCGCGAGGAATAGGTGCATGGCAGGTGCGGGTCCGCCGCCGGGTTCCATTCACCGATGTCGATGCCGTTGAGGATGCCGGCCAGGTCTTGGCTGCGAGAGTTGAGCAAGCCCTGCATGCCCATGCCCAATGCCGGTCCACGGATTTCCTCGGCATAGCTGGGTGAAACCGTGGTGAGCCGGTCAGCGTAGTAGAGGCCGGCCTTCAGGTAGGACACGCTGCCGTAGTACTCGACGCCGTGGATGGAAAAACTGTCCGGGGGAAGGTCCAGCAGGCTCATGTCGGTGGGCGGGAAAACACCCTGGTAGGCCAGGTTGTGCACGGTCATGATGCTGGGAGTCGTTTGTCCTGCAAAACGCAGGTAGGCGGGGGCCAGCCCGGTTTGCCAGTCGTTGCAGTGCAGGATGTCCGGGCGCCAGTTCAGCGGCGAGTCGCTCGATGCCAGGATGGCCGCCGCCTTCGAGAACACGGCGAATCGCAGGGCGTTATCCGGGTGGTCGTGGCCGGCCACATCCTGGTAAGGGCCGCCCTTGCGCTGGAACAGTTCGGGGATATCGAGGATGTAGAGCGGCACGCCAGTGTCGGGCATGGCGGCCTCCAGCACGGTCGCGACGGTGTCGCCCGGCAACCCGTTGAGCGCGCACACCGGCGTTGCCTCAGCGCAGGAGGCCATGACCGCCGGGTAGCCCGGCAGCAGGATGCGACAGTCAAGATCGATCGCGCGCAGGGCGGAGGGGAGGGCACCGGATACATCCGCGAGGCCACCCGTCTTGATCAACGGTCTGGCTTCGGAGGTGGCAAACAGAATGCGCATGAAAAATCCTTGATCAAAATGAAATTGGTACTAAAGAAATACCCCGTTCAGTCGTTAACCCTACCGTAAACCGGCGGCTGCATGAAGCCGTTGCCGGTGAGACCACAAACCGAAAGGATGATCTATGCGCAATAACCAGCCTGTCACCCAACGCGAATATCCTTTGCAAGATGGTGCGGTCATCATTTCCTGGACCGACTCCAAGGGAAACATCACCTTCGCCAACGATGATTTCGTGGAAGCATCGGGATTCACGTACGACGAACTGATGGGGCAGCCACACAACATCATCCGCCATCCCGACATGCCGCCAGAGGCCTTTCGTGACCTCTGGGCCACCATCAAGGCCGGCAATCCCTGGGTCGGCATGGTCAAGAACCGGCGCAAGAACGGCGACCACTACTGGGTGAAGGCGACGGTGACGCCCACGCCCGACGGTGGTTACATGTCGGTGCGAACCCGGCCGACGCGTCAGGAGATCGAATCGGCCGAGACATTGTACAAATTGCTGCGTGAGAATCCGGACCTGCGGATCGAGGGCGGCAAGCCCGCGCCCAGCGCGTTGGGTCGCTTGAAGCGTCGGTTCATGGACCTCAATCTTGCCACCAAGCTGTGGATGTCCACCCTGTCTTCCATTCTGGTGATCCTGCTCTGCGCGGGCCTGGGCTGGATGGCGATCGACAAGGCCAACGCGCTGTTGAAGTGCGTCGAACCGGGTCAGGCCGCTGACTACCAGGCCACCTTCGAGTATTACCAGATGATTCTCGGCATCGCCGTCGCTTCGGCCCTGGTGCTCTGGCCCGCGATCGCGTTCTTCGTGGTGCG
>CAZONS010000474.1:0-2452 GCA_964581195.1 uncultured Thiobacillus sp.
CGGCTTCGCCCAGTTGATGGAACGGAATGCGCGCATCCCCGAGGACGAGCGCAGGAACCTCGCCATCATCAACAACAGCGGCAAGCACCTGCTCAACCTGATCAACGACGTTCTGGAGATCTCCCGTATCGAAGCCGGCAGGCTGTCGCTCAAGCAGGAAACCATCGATCTGGACGAACTGCTCGCCAGCCTCACCGAGATCATGGCCCTGCGCGCCCAGAGCAAGGGGCTCACCTTGCGTCTGGAACGGACCCACCAGTTGCCCGCCTTCATCGTCGGCGACCTGGGCAAGTTGCGCCAGATCCTGCTCAACCTGCTCTCCAATGCCGTCAAGTACAGCCCGAGCGGCGAAATCGTGCTGGCGGCGAGCGTCGCCGAGGCGGACGCGAACCTCCCGGCGGGGACGCTGCCGCTGGTCTTCGAGGTGCGCGACACCGGCGTCGGCATCGAGGCCGACGCCCTGGACAAGATCTTCCAGCCCTTCTACCAGACCGAGTACGGCATCCAGGTCGGCGAAGGCACCGGCCTGGGCCTGACCATCTGCCGCGAATACGCCCGCCTGGTGGGCGGCAGCCTGACGGTCGAGAGCACCCCCGGCGTCGGCTCGTCCTTCCGCCTCATGCTCCCGGCCGAACTGGCCTCGCCACCCGAACACCTGGAGGCGCCGAACGGTCGCGTCGTCCAACTGGCGCCGGACCAGCCGGCCTACCGCGTCCTGGTGGCCGAGGACCAGCCGGACAACCAGCGCCTCATCAGCCAGTTGCTGCAACAGGTGGGATTCCAGACCCGCATCGCCGGCGACGGCGGTGAAGCGGTGGCGCTGTTCCAGTCATGGCACCCCCATCTGATCTGGATGGACATGCGCATGCCGGTCATGAACGGCTATCAGGCCGCCCGCGCCATCCGCGCCCTGCCCGGCGGCGAACATGTCCCCATCGTGGCGCTGACCGCCTCGGCCTTCGAGGAAGACGAAGCGGCCATCCTCGCCGCCGGTTGCGATGAAATCCTGAAAAAACCCATCCGTCAGGATCGTTTCTACGACGTCATGGCCAGGAAGCTCGGCCTGCGCTACCTCTATGTCCGCGAAGCGCGCGAGCCCGACCCCGAGGGAGCGCCAACCATGGACGGCCTGGCGAATCTGCCCGCGTCGCGGCTGGAGGCTCTGGGCGGCGCCGCCGAGCAACTGGACACGGACGCCGTGGCGGCGGCCATCGCGGCCATCCGGGAAAGCGACGACCGTCTGGCGGACAGCCTGACGCAACTGGCCGACAACTACGAGTTCGATCGCATCGCGCGCGCCTGCCGCGCGGCGACGGACCCCGGCCATGGCCAGGGAGCGCGCGGATGAGCGGCCGGCGCCGGCTGTTCCTCCTCGTGGCCGCCGGCCTCGCCGTCCTCCTGGCCGGCGGCCATCTCTGGCAGCGGCATGCCGCCAAGCCCGCCCTCGACCGGGTAGGCACGCTCCGCCTCGCCGTCTCCCCGACCCTTTCACCGGCCACATTCTGGATCGCTCAGGATCACGGCCTGTTCGCCCGGGCCGGCGTGGACGCCCGCCTCATCGCCTGCGCCACCGGCAAGGCCTGCGCCGAAGCCATGCTCAGGGGCGAGGCCGATCTCGCGGCAGCCACCGAGTTTCTCGCCACCCGGGCGGCATACAGCAACAAGGATCTGCGCATCCTCGGCGGCACCGCCATGGTCCACACGATCAAGCTCCTGGCACGAGCGGACAAGGGCATCACCCACCCGGGCGCGCTCAGGGGCAAACGGGTGGGCGTGAAGCTGGGCACCAACGGCGAGTATTTCCTGGCCCGCCTGCTCACCCTCAACGGCCTGGAGCATGACGACATCACCTGGGTCGACCTGAAGCCGCAAGCCATGGCCGATGCCCTCGCCGACGACCGGGTGGATGCCGTCCTGGTCTGGCCGCCGTTCACGAACCGGATCGCGCGACGTTTCGGCGAGCGGCTGCGGGAATTCGACGGCCAGCCCGGCCAGGACTACTACTATCTGGCGCTCGCTCGCCAGGAGTGGCTCGCGGCCCACCCCCGCATCGCGGAGCGGGCCATGCTCGCGCTCAAGTGGGCCGATGACTGGATGGCCGCGCATCCGCGAGAGACCCGCGCCTATCTGGCCGGCAAGTTCGGGATCGCGGCGACGGAACTGGACGCCGAATTGCGCGACATCCACTTCACCCTCGATCTGCCGCAGGCCCTCCTCGCCAGTCTGGAGGCGGAGTCCGCCTGGTTGCGGGAGACCGGCCATCCGGGCGCGCCCCTCGCCAACAGTCTCGATCTCATCCATTTCGACTCCCTTGCCAGCGTCGCGCCGGAAGCCGTCACCATGATTCGCGGCAGTCCCCCGCCCTGATGCACCGCGATGACGATCCGACTGCGCACCGCCTTCCTCCTCGCCAGCCTCGCCGGCCTCGGCCTGCTCCTGCTCGGCGTCTGGG
>CAZONS010000475.1:0-2445 GCA_964581195.1 uncultured Thiobacillus sp.
CGACGCGGGCCAGGGCGAACAGCACCGATTCGGTGTCGTCCAGACGGTCGGTCAGACGCTTCTTGTCGACCGCGGCGCGTACCCGCGCGCTCAGTTCCACCGCGTTGAATGGCTTGGTGATGTAGTCGGTGGCGCCCACTTCCATGCCATGCACGACATCGTCCGGACTGCCCAGCGAGGTGAGCATGATGATGGGCAGCAGGCGGAACTCCTCCTGCTCACGCAACTGGCGACAGACTTCGATGCCGTCGATGCCGGGCATCATCACATCGAGCAGGATCACATCGGGACGGAGGGCGGCGATGCGCTCGAGCGCGACGGCGCCCGAATCGGCCTCCAGAACCTCGAACTCCTGACTGCTCAGCACCGCGCGGATCAGGGCGCGGTTGGTCGCCATGTCATCCACCACCAGGATGCGCGCGTGGTTGCCTGAAGGGTGGTTTGCGTGGTGGCCGTGTATGGCGCTCATGCGTGTTCCTCGATCCTGATGCGTGGGTCGCCCAGCAGGGCATCCAGATTCAACATTGCCAGAGTGCCGCCATGGATGCCGGCAATCCAGGCGGCCTCGCCCTTGTCCGCGCCGACCGGATTGGTGTCGAGTGATTCGGCGCGGTAGTGGTCGTTGCCGAGCACCTCGGTCACGCGCAGTCCGACCTGGTAGCCGGCGGCGCTGACCATCACCAGCCGGGTATCCCCGGCCTCCTCGTCGGTGTCCTCGGCGCCGGTCACGCCCAGCAGTCGGGCGAGATCGAGCACCGCGAGCAACTTGCCGCGCCGCGCCATCACCCCGGCGACGAAGGCGGGGGTGCCGGGTACGGGCGTGAGTCCACGCGGGCGCACGATCTCGTCCAGCCAGCGATAGGGAATGCCGTAGTGTCCCCGCGCGCCCAGGCGCACCGCGAGGAACAGCTCGCCGCGCGGCGCCCGCCGGGTCGGGTCGGTTTCACCGGCCAGACGCGCCGCGCGGCGGTGCAGGATGGACCGGGCATGGCTGGAGTCCGGGAAATCGGCCTTGAACATGCCCGCTCCGGAGTCGGGCGCTTGTGGATCGGAAACGGTCATCACTTGTCACCTGTCCCGGGTTCGTACATGCGCAGTTCATGGCGCAGGATGGCCGCCATCCGTTCGTGGTCGCGGCCGGCGGCGTCGTGCAGACGGCGGTCGGGGCGGGCGCGTTCGGCGATGGCCAGCGCGTTCCGCATCGATTTCAGTCCGCTCTGTCTGGCGCCCCGGCGCATCTGCAGGAGGCCAAGCTGGTAGTGCGCTTCCACGAAGTTGCGGTCCAGATAGAGGGTGCGGCGCAGGGATTCCTCGGCGGCCGTCTGGCGGTGCAGTTCCATCAGGATCAGCGCGCGCAGGAAATGGCTGTGCTTGTCCTCGGCGTCGAGGGCGAGGCTGGCATCGCAGGCCACCAGCGCGTCCTGGGCGCGGCCCAGGTTGGCCAGCGCCTTGGCGCGGAACTGCAGCAGCAGGGCATCGGGCGCTTCCGACGCCTGGCGGACATCGATCGCCTCCAGGGCCTCGCGCCATTGCTCGCGGCCGAGCAGGGCGATGATGTGCCGGTGGGCGGTGACCCTATCGCCCGTCGGCGCCACGAACGCCGTGTGCCGTTGGGGGGCGGGGCTCTCCTCGGTGGTGGGCGGTGGCGGCGGGCTCGCGGGCCAGTCCGGCGCCATGCCTGGTACGGTCGTTTGCGCTGCTTCGAGACGTTCCAGATAGAAGGCGTTGCCCAGGGTGTGCAGGCCGAATCCGGTCAGGGTGGCGCTGTCGATCAGGTCGGAGGCGCCCAGCAACAGGCTGCCGCCGGGCACCAGGCAGGCATGGAACTTATGCATCACCTCGGTGACGACGGCCGGATCGAAATAGATGAAGACGTTGCGGCAGAGAATCAGGTCGAGCGCGACGGTTTCGCTCAGCATCGAGGGAAAGCTGTCCTCGCGCAGGTTCAGGTAGGCGAAGCGGGCGAACCTGCGCACATTGGGCTGGAGCGTCCAGTCGCGACCGCGTTCCTTGCGGAAGTGGCGTTGCCGGATCGCCTCCGGCGTGGCCCGCAGCGACCAGTCGCTGTAGCGGCCGCGCAGGGCGCGCGCCAGGGCCACGGCGTTGAGGTCGGTGCCGAGCAGGTGCAGCTTCCACTGTTCCAGGTCGGGCAGCAGGTCCAGCAGCAGAATGGCCAGGCTGTACAACTCCTGGCCGTCGGAGCAGCCCGCGCTCCAGATGCGCAGGGACAGGTTGTTTTCGGCGCGCCGCCGCGCGATCAGCCGTGGCAGAAACTGCTCGCGCAGCCAGGTCATCTGGGTCTGGTCGCGGAAGAAGTAGCTTTCCCCCACGGTGATGCCGGCGATCAGGTGCTCGTGTTCCGGGGAATTCGATCGCGCCTTGCGCAGGGCCGCCAAGTAGTCCGCCTCGCCGGCATGACCGAAACGGACGAGCCCCTCCGACACG
>CAZONS010000476.1:0-2427 GCA_964581195.1 uncultured Thiobacillus sp.
GCCGCAGGCCTTCTTCATGCGCGTGGCCATGGGCCTGTCGCTCAACGAGATCGATCGCGAAGCGCGTGCCCTGGAGTTCTACGAGGTGCTGTCGAAGTTCGACTACATGAGCAGCACCCCGACCCTGTTCAATTCCGGCACCCGCCACTCGCAGCTGTCCTCGTGCTATCTGACCACCATTCCCGACGACCTCGACGGCATCTACCAGGGCATCAAGGAGAACGCCCTGCTGCAGAAGTACGCCGGCGGCATCGGCAACGACTGGACCCGGGTGCGCAGCCTGGGGGCCTATATCAAGGGCACCAACGGCAAGTCGCAGGGGGTCGTGCCCTTCCTCAAGGTGGCCAACGACACCGCCGTGGCGGTGAACCAGGGCGGCAAGCGCAAGGGCGCGGTCTGCGCCTTTCTGGAAACCTGGCACATGGACATCGAGGAATTCCTGGAACTGCGCAAGAACACCGGCGACGACCGCCGCCGCACCCACGACATGAACACGGCCAACTGGGTGCCCGACCTGTTCATGAAGCGGGTGATGGAAAACGCCGAGTGGACCCTGTTCTCGCCTTCCGACTGTCCCGACCTGCACGACCTCACCGGCAGCGCCTTCGAGGCCGCCTATACCCGCTATGAGGAAAAGGCGGCGCGCGGCGAGATCAAGGTGTTCAAGAAGATCCAGGCGCTGACGCTGTGGCGCAAGATGCTGTCCATGCTGTTCGAGACCGGGCACCCGTGGATCACCTTCAAGGATGCCTGCAACGTGCGCTACACCAACCAGCACATCGGCGTCGTGCACAGTTCCAACCTGTGCACCGAGATCACGCTGCACACCAACGACAACGAGATCGCCGTGTGCAACCTGGGTTCGGTGAACCTGGCCAACCACGTCAAGAACGGCGGCCTCGACCTGGACAAGCTGCGGACGACCATCCGCACCGCCATGCGCATGCTGGACAACGTCATCGACATCAACTTCTACAACGTCGGCAAGGCGCGCAACTCCAACCTCAAGCATCGCCCCGTGGGCCTGGGCACCATGGCCTTCCAGGACGCCCTGCATCTGCTGCGCATCCCCTACGCCAGCGCCGAGGCGGTCGAGTTCGCCGACCGCGCCCAGGAAGCCGTCGCCTACTTCGCCTATTGGGCCTCCACCGAACTGGCCGAGGAGCGTGGCCGCTACGCCAGCTTCAACGGCTCGCTGTGGAGCCGTGGCATCCTGCCCCAGGACTCCCTGCGTCTGCTGGCCGAGGAACGCGGCGGCTACCTGGAAGCGGACCTGACCGAGCGCCTGGACTGGGCCGCCCTGCGCCAGCGGGTCATGACGGTGGGCATGCGCAACTCCAACTGCCTGGCCATCGCGCCGACCGCCACCATCGCCAACATCGTCGGCGTCTCCGCCTCGATCGAGCCGACCTACCAGAACCTGTTCGTCAAATCCAACCTGTCGGGCGAGTTCACCGTGGTCAACCAGTATCTGGTGCGCGACCTCAAGGCGCTGAATCTGTGGGACGAGGTCATGGTCGGCGACATCAAGTATTTCGACGGCAGCCTCGCCCGGATCGACCGCATTCCGGCCGAACTGCGCGCCCTCTACGCCACCGCCTTCGAGGTCGACCCGGTGTGGCTGATCGAGGCCGGCGCCCGCCGCCAGAAGTGGATCGACCAGGCGCAGAGCCTGAACCTCTATTTCCACGGCGCCTCCGGCAAGAAACTGGACGAGACCTACAAGCTGGCCTGGCTGCGCGGTCTCAAGACCACCTATTACCTGCGCTCCATGGGCGCGACCGCGGCGGAGAAATCCACCGGCCGCGGCGGCGAGCTCAACGCCGTCTCCGCGCATGGCGGCGGCAATGGCGGCGCCAGCGGCATGGGCGCGGGTGGCATGGGCAGCGGCATGGAAGGCGGTGCCGGCGGCGGTTATGCCGCCGCCCCGAATCTCCCGGAACCCGAGATCCTGGGCCGCGCCTGCACCCTGCGTCCCGGCGACCCCGGTTTCGAGGAATGCGAGGCCTGCCAGTAAGGCACCGGGACAGGAAGCCGTTCCAGCCCCATCACGCACAGGAGTCCGATCATGTCACCCCAGTCCCTGGCCAAGGAAGCGACCACCCTGTTCACCCTGCCGGACGTGGTCTTGCGCGCCAATGCCGTGATGGAGTCGCCCAAGGGTTCCTCGCACGACCTGGTGAAAGTGATCGAACTCGACGCGGGCCTGGCCGCGCGGGTGCTGCGCTTGGCCAATTCCATCCTGTACGGCTACTTCGGCCGGGTGGAAAGCCTCAGCCACGCGCTGGCCATCGTCGGCCACAACGCCCTGCGCGACCTGGTGCTGGCCAGCGCCGCCGTCCGGACCTTCACCCACATCCCGGCGGAATTCGTCGACATGGACGTGTTCTGGGACAACAGCATCACCTGCGGCGTGCTGGCGCAACA
>CAZONS010000477.1:0-2421 GCA_964581195.1 uncultured Thiobacillus sp.
TTCCAGGCGCATGAGGACGAACTGGACGCCGACGCGAAACGCCGCCTGCACAGCAATCCGCTGCGCATCCTCGATACCAAGAACCCGGCCATGCGGGCGCTGGTCGAGGCCGCGCCGAGCCTGATGGACGAACTCGACGACACCGCGCTGGCGCACTTCGAGGCGGTCAAGCGGGGGCTGGAGGACGCGGGCATTCCCTATACGGTCAATCCGCGTCTGGTGCGTGGCCTCGATTACTACAACTACACCGTCTACGAATGGGTGACCGATCGCCTCGGCGCCCAGGGCACGGTCTGCGCCGGCGGCCGCTACGATGGCCTGGTCGCGCAGCTCGGCGGCAAGCCGGCGCCGGCTTGCGGCTATGCCATGGGGGTGGAACGGCTGCTCGCCCTGATGGTCGAGGTGGGGATGACGCCGCCCGTGGATGCGCCGGATGTCTATCTGGTCAATGTCGGCGAGGCCGCCTCTCGTTTCGCGCATCTGGCGGCCGAGACCCTGCGCGATGGCGGCCTGGACGTGGTGCTGCACGGCGGTGGCGGCAGCTTCAAGTCGCAGATGAAGAAGGCGGATGCCAGCGGCGCTCGTCATGCCGTGATCATCGGCGATGATGAGGCCGCCGCCGGCGAGGTGACGGTGAAACCCCTGCGCGGGGAAGGTGAACAGCAGCGCGTCGCCCTGTCGGCGGCGCTGGCAAAATGTGGCGCCGGCGACCAGCCGGCGGCCGCGCGTGCCGCATGGGCGGCGACAGGCTCTTTTAAGGAATAGGCAATGGCGTTCGATCTGGAAGAACAGGAACAACTCGACGAGTTCAAGGCGTGGTGGAAACAGCACGGCACCAAGGTGATCCTGGGCGTGGCCGTGTTTCTGCTCAGCGTCGGTGGCTGGCGAGCATGGCAGACCTGGCAACACAACCAGGCGGCGGAGGCCTCCATGCTGTTCGATACGGCGGTGCAGGCGGCCACGATGAGGGATGTCAAGGCCGCCAAGGAGATCACCGCGCGGATCATGGAAAACCAGGCGCGCAGCGCCTATGCGGCCCCGGCCGCCTGGCTGGCCGCGCGCGTCAACCATGAGGGGGGTGACCTGAAAAGCGCGCGCGCCCAGTATGAATATGCGCTGGAGCACACTCGCGACGACGGCCTGAAACAGCTCGCCCGTCTGCGGCTGGCCGCCATCCTGTTCGAGGACAAGGATAGCGCCGGCGCCCTCGCGCAACTGGAAGGCAAGTTCGATCCCGCCTTCCAGGGACTGGCCGCCCAACTCAAGGGCGACATCCTGGTCGAGCAGGGCAAGACGACGGAGGCGCGCGCCGCCTACACGCTGGCGCTGGAAAAACTCGACGACAAGAGTTCCTTGAAACCGCTGCTGGAAATCCGGCTCGATGCCCTGGGAGGCTGATGTGCTGAAACGTGCTTTTGTCATTGCCGCCCTTGCGGTCGCGGCGGGTGGGTCTCTGTCCGGCTGTTCCACGATCAGCGGCTGGTTCTCTTCCGACAAGCCTGCCAGCAAGCCGGCCGAACTGGTCGAATTCACGCCCAGCGCCAGCCTGGCGCGGCAGTGGGAGGCCAAGGTGGGCGCCGCCGGCAGCTACGAGTTCTCGCCCGCGACGGATGGCGAGGCCGTTTACGTGGCCGGCCGCGACGGCGTCCTGGCCAAGCTGGATCTCGCGAATGGCCGCGAGCTCTGGCGTATCGAGGTCGGCCGGGTGCTTTCCGCCGGCGTCGGCGTCGGCGAGGGCCTGGTCCTGGTGGGCACGCCCAAGGGCGAGCTGCTCGCCTTCAATGCGGCTGACGGCAGCCCCGCCTGGCAGGCCAGGCTGTCCGGTGAGATCCTGGTGCCGCCGGTGGCGGCGGCCGGGCTTGTCGCCGCGCGTGGCAACGACGGCAAGATCGCCCTGTTCAGCGCCCGCGACGGCAAGCAACGCTGGGCCAACAGCCGCACGCTGCCGACGCTGACCCTGCGTGAGCAGGGCCATCTGGTGCTCACCAACACGGCCTTGTACGCGGGCAATGCCGGCGGCAAGCTCTCCGCGCTGTCGCTGGTCAACGGCGCGCCGTTGTGGGAAGTCAACATCGCCCTGCCGCGCGGCAGCACCGAACTGGAGCGCATCGCCGACGTGGTCGGGCCGCTGGCCCTGAACGACCGGCAGGTCTGCGCCGCCGCCTATCAGGGGCGCGTCGCCTGCGTCGATCGCGTCAGCGGCAACGTGGCCTGGGCGCGCGATCTCTCGGCCCTGCGCGGCGTCGACATGGACGGCCGCTACGTGTTCGCCAGCGACGACCGTGGCGCGCTGCTCGCCTACGAGCGCAGCCGGGGCGGCAATTCCTGGAAGCAGGACAAGCTGCGTGACCGTGCGCTCTCCAGCCCCGTCGCCGTCGGTGATCGCTATGTCGCGGTGGGCGATTATCAGGGCCAGATCCA
>CAZONS010000478.1:0-2417 GCA_964581195.1 uncultured Thiobacillus sp.
AACGGTCCGCTCAACCCGCGCCAGCAGGTCGTGGTCGCCCTGACGGTGACCGACGCGGCCACCGGGGCCGGCCCGCCGCCGGCGGCGTTCGCGCTGTTCGGCGCGGCCCCCAACCCGTTCAACCCGCGAACCACCATCCGTTACAGCGTACCGACCGAGCAGCCCGTGCGGTTGCGGTTGTATGACCTGCAAGGTCGGCTCGTGCGCACGTTGGTGGACGGGATGCGGCCGGGTGGTCACGGCGAGGTCATGTGGGATGGGCTGGACGAGCGCGGTCGGGCGGTGGCTTCGGGCACGTATCTGGCGCGGCTGGAGGCCGCGGGGTTGACCGCGGCCTCCTCGCTGGTGCTGGTGCGTTAGCCGGCTCAGATGCGCAGCTTCTCGAACCAGCGCAGGAGCAAGACGAAGCCCGCGCCCACCACGGGGATTACCAGCCAGGGCGTGATGCCGAGCACGCCCGGCAACGTGAGCTTGCCGAGGTCGCCCCAGGTCAGCACGGTCGCTTGCAGCATGGGGTAGGCGGCGGCGAAGATCGCGGCGCCGGCCATCATGCCCAGCACCGCCCAGATGGCGTGCCAGCGGCCCTCGGCGATCGCGCCCACCGAGGTGCCCGGGCAGAAGCCCATGATCGACCAGCCGATGCCGAAGAGCACGCCGCCGATCAGGTTGGCGCCGATGATCGTCGGCTTGATGCTCGGCGTCACCATTCCCAGGCTCACCAGCAGGTTGATGCCCACCATGCCGACGACGATGGCCGAGAGCATGAACTTCAGGATGGTCATGTCCTTCAGCAGCATGGCGCCCACCTGCTTCTCGAAGCGCAGGACACGACCCTGCTGCAGCAAGGCGCCGAAGATGACGCCCGTCACCAGGCCGAGGATCTGGTCACTCATGGCCGGCCCCCTTCGCCGTACGCTTGTAGACGAGGTGGGCCATCAGCACGCCGGCGCCGAAGAAGCCCATCATCGACAAGAAGCCGCTGATCGATAGCTGCATGAGGCCGCTGAGGCCGTGGCCGCTCGGACAGCCGTCGGCGAGCCGGGCGCCGAACATGGCCACGATGCCGCCGAGGAAGGCGCCGACCGCCCGCGTCGAGACCTTGCCGCCGAAGCGGTCGCGCCACACGGGCGGCACCGCTTCGAGCTTGAAGCTGCGGTCGAGGCGGGAGGCGACGAGCGCGCCCAGGAACACGCCGACCACCAGCATGAACTGCCAGTCGACGCGCGGCTTGGTGCGCGCGTAGTAGGGGTTGGCCTCGATGCGACCCGAGTCGACGGTCTGCTCGACGTAGCCGGCGGCGCGGACGAAGGTGGTCGAGGCGCCCAGGTACTGGGCCTTGCCCAGGGTCTGGGTCGAGACCAGGACCGAGAGCGTGGCCAGCAGGCCGACGAGGGCGCCGGCGATGTAGGGTCTGGCGGATGCCATGGTGGTGTTACCTCCACGGGGGCGGGTCATTGGTTGATGCAACGATATATATTAGAGATTGCAAATGATCGCAACTGATAATCGTGGCCTCGTGGTCGCAACTCGCTTTCCACGCGCCGCTATTCCCCGATGATCTTCACCAGCACACGCTTGCGGCGCCGCCCGTCGAATTCCCCGTAGAAGATCTGCTCCCAGGTGCCGAGGTCCAGGCTACCGCCGGTCACGGCCACCACCACCTCGCGGCCCATGATCTGGCGCTTGAGGTGCGCGTCGCCGTTGTCCTCGCCGGTCAGGTTGTGCCGGTAACGGTCGACCGGTTCGTGAGGGGCGAGGTCTTCCAACCACATCTCGTAGTCGTGGTGCAGTCCGGTCTCGTCGTCGTTGATGAAGACCGAAGCTGTTATGTGCATTGAATTTACAAGGCAGAGGCCTTCGCGGACCCCGCTCTCGCGCACGCAGGCTTCGACCTGGGGCGTCAGGTTCAAGAAGGCACGGCGGGTGGGGATCTCGAGCCAGAGCTCGCGGCGGAAACTGATCATCGGGCTCACCTCCGGCTGGGGCTATCCGGAGGCTAACCGCAGCCAGGTCCGTTGGCCAGCCCCGAGCATGTCTGTTGCTGACAGCGCCGAGTAGCTTGTGGTATCATCAGGAACGCTCAACCGGCCGTACGACCGACCGCCGCCTGCCCTACGGCCGCACCGCACCGCGATCTTCGGATTGGCGGATCATAATCGAGAGCGTTCCAGTTGGTTGGCGGCAGCGCCTGAATCGGGAGTTGGCTTGATCTCGCATCCTATGTATCCGATTCCGGTTCGTGCATCAGGTTATTTGGTATTGTGGGACGCTCAGAAAATAGCGAGCCAGATCGGCAACGTAACCGTTGAGTTTGAATTGTTCGACCTACGGGGCCGGCGATTGCATCGCCTTACCGCGAATAGCCGGCGAGAATGCGATAGAACGGGTTTTCGTGTAGGTGGGGACGAGTAGCAGGA
>CAZONS010000479.1:0-2416 GCA_964581195.1 uncultured Thiobacillus sp.
CGATGTTGGCGGTGTCCGGGTCCGGCATGAGCAGCATGTCGGAAGCCTGGATGCCTTTCCAGCCGGCGATCGAGGAGCCGTCGAAGGCATGGCCCTCGGTGAACTTGTCCTCGTCGAAGTGGGAAACGGGCACGGTGACGTGCTGTTCCTTGCCACGGGTGTCGGTAAACCGGAAATCGACGAATTTGACGTCGTTATCCTGGACCATCTTCATTACATCGGCGACCGCCATTTCGAACTCCTTGTGTCTGCTGGATTGCAATTGAGGTTGAGTTTAACCACGGGGCTTGGAATAGCAGGTTCCATGCCATGCCCTATAAGGGGGACGAAGCATTGTGCCACAAGGGTTTGTGCGGGAGATGGGAAAAAATGCGCACCAATAATGTGCGCAAAGCACTGTATTGGTGCGCATTTTGACCTGACGCCGTTCGCCGGGGCGATGGCGCCCCTTCGCCTGGATCGGGGGAAACTATCGGGGGGACATGAACGTCGGTTAGCCTTCGCTCCCCGCCTCATTTTTCACATTGATCATGTCGGACCGTTACGCTGTTTTCGGCAATCCCATTGCCCATTCAAAATCACCGCGCATCCATGCCGCGTTCGCCGCGCAGACCGGCCAGGACCTCAGTTATGAGGCCTTGCTGGCACCGCTGGACGGCTTCGCGGAAGCGGTGGCGGCGTTCCGCCGGGAAGGGGGGCGCGGCGCCAATGTGACGGTGCCGTTCAAGGAGCAGGCCCATGCCCTCTGCGACCATCTGAGCGCGCGCGCCGAAGCCGCCGGGGCGGTGAATACCCTGTCGTTTTCGGACGCCGGCGCGCGGGGCGACAACACCGACGGTGTCGGCCTGGTCAACGATCTCGTCACCAACCTGGGTTTCGACCTGGCTGGCAAGCGTGTCCTGCTGATGGGCGCCGGAGGCGCCTCGCGCGGCGTGGTGCTGCCCCTTCTGGAGCAGGCGCCCCAGGCCGTGTTCATCGCCAACCGGACGGCGGCGAAAGCCGGGGAGCTGGCGCGCCGGTTCGAGGCGTTTGGCCCCATCGCCGAATCCAGACTCAGCGGTGGCGGCTACGAGGCGCTGGCGGGCCGGCAATATGATCTGGTGATCAATGCCACCGCCGCCAGCCTGGCCGGAGACCTGCCGCCGCTGCCGCAGGGTTTGTTCGCGACGGACGCGCTGGCCTACGACATGATGTATGGCCAGGAGACGCCGTTCCTCGCCTTCGCCCGTGGCGAAGGCGCGCGCTGCGCCGATGGCCTGGGCATGCTGGTGGAGCAGGCGGCGGTGGCGTTCCAGCTCTGGCGCGGCGTGCGGCCGGCGACGGCGCCGGTCATCGCGTTGCTGAGGGCCGGTTGATGTTCCGCCTGCTCTGGAAGGGCCTGCTCTGGCTGCTGGCGTTGTTCCTGCTCATGCAGTTCTGGTATCTCGGCCATGTTCTCTGGTGGAAGGCCTTCGATCCGTCGTCCACCGCGTTCATGGAAGCCGGTCTGGCGCGCTTGCAGGAGAAGAATCCGGATGCGGAATTGCGTTACCGCTGGGTGGATTACCCGCGCATCTCGCCGCACCTCAAGCGCGCGGTGATCGCCGCGGAGGACAGCAAATTCCTGGCGCACGAGGGGTTCGACTGGGAAGCCATGGAAAAGGCGGTGGAAAAGAACATCAGGAAGGGCCGCTTCGCCGCCGGCGGCTCCACCATCAGCCAGCAGCTGGCGAAGAACCTGTTCCTGTCGGCCTCGAAGAATCCGTTCCGCAAGGCACAGGAGGCGGTCATCACGGTGATGATCGAGCAGGTCTGGAGCAAACGGCGCATTCTCGAGGTGTATCTCAACGTGATCGAATGGGGCAACGGCATCTATGGCGCCGAAGCCGCCGCGCGACGTTACTTCAAGACCTCCGCCGCCGGCCTGGGGGCGTCGCAGGCCGCGCACCTGGCGGCCATGATCCCGAATCCGCGCTACTACGAAAGCCACCGCGGCGCGCGGGGCCTGCTGCGCCGCCAGGGCATCATCGCGGCGCGAATGTGGCAGGTCGCGGTGCCACGCTAGTCGTCCGTTCCATCAGAGCGGTGGCAAATGGAATGGATGTATTTTGCCGGGCAAGGCGCGCGGAAACGCCATTGCCCGGTCAAGGGTAATGACGAGCAAGTCGCCCACGCGGGAAAAGACGCCGTTTCAGGTTGCGCCATTTGGGAAGCAGACCACTAGAATCAGCGCGTTCAGAAATCACGATACCCATGGCCGACCAACACGAAACCTCCGCCCAAGTGCCCGTCGAGGACAGCCTGAAGCAGGTCCTGGAACTGCTGGCGCGGCATCGCCTGGTGGAAAGCCTGGTGCACAAGCAGGCCATGCCGCGCCACGACCTGGTCGAGTCGCTGGTGCACAAGCAGAATCTGGCCAAGCTCCAGAGCAGGCTGG
>CAZONS010000480.1:0-2406 GCA_964581195.1 uncultured Thiobacillus sp.
ACCACTGCCGCCGCGACCTGCCGCGTCTGCTCGCCATCGTGGATGCCCTCGACACGTTCTCCCTGAGCCGCAAGCGCCCGGCTTCCGTGCCGCTGCTCAAGGAACTGCTGCGACAGAACCTGCCCCTGTGAGCCGCCTGCTGGTCGCCATCAGTCACCACGGTCTCGGCCACCTGGCGCAGGCCGCGCCGGTGATCAACGCCCTGCATGCGGCGCGACCGGACCTGACCTTCACGGTCTGGAGCGGCATTCCCGGGGCCGCCCTGGCGGCGCGCATCGGCGCCCCCTTCCAGCACCGCTTCGAAGCGGCCGATGTCGGTCTGGCCATGCATGACGCCGTGCGCGTGGACCTGGCGGCGAGCAACGCCGCCTATCTGGATTTTCACAAGGATTGGGATGCGCGGGCGGCGCGCGAGGCGGACTGGCTGCTCGCCCAGGGCATCAGCGGGGTGCTCGCCGATGCCGCCTGCCTGCCCCTGGCCGCCGCCGCCCGTGCCGGAATCCCAAGCGTCGGCCTGTGCTCGCTGAACTGGGTCGACATCGCCGGCGCCTACCTGGCGGGACACCCCGGCATGGCCGAGGTACTGGATCAGATGGCGGCGGCCTATCGTTCGGCGCGCGCCTTCCTGCGCGCCACCCCGGCCATGCCGATGGACTGGCTGGACAACCGCGAAAGCATTCCGCCGATCGCCGCCCGCGGCGCCGCGCGCGCGGACGAACTGCGCGCGCGGCTGGGCTTGGCCGCCGAGGAATCGCTCCTCCTGATCGGCTTCGGCGGCATCGCCTACCAGGCGGCGCGGCCCTTGCCGACGCTGCCCGGCGCGCGCTGGCTGGTGCCTGACGACTGGCTCGCGGCGCAAGGCGAGACGCGTGCCGACCTGATTCCCTTCGCCCGCGCCGGCCTGCCGTTCATCGATCTGCTCGCCTCCTGCGATGTGCTGATCACCAAGGTTGGCTATGGCAGTTTCGTGGAGGCCGCCGCCGCCGCCGTCCCGGTGCTCTTCATCGACCGCCCGGACTGGCCGGAAACGCCGTTTCTGGTGGACTGGCTACACGCCCATGCGCGCGCGGTGGCGATCGACGAGGCGCACTTGTTCACCCCGGAAATCGGCGGCCTGCTGACCACGATCCAGGCGGCGCCGGGCATGCCCGAGGTGGCGGTGGAAGGCGCGGCGGTAGCGGCGCGGCGGGTACTGGAATTGCTGGCGTGGCGTTGATGGTGGGTTTCTGTCGCTCTGATGAAGCCCCTACCCTTCGGTAACCCCCCCTGCGCCCTACGTCCGTTTCTTGCGCGGCTCGTAATGCACGACACCGCGCATGATTTCCGAATAGGGAAAATCCCGGATGCCGCCGAAGCGCCGCACACCTTCGCCGACCAGCATGGCGACATCGGCGTGGTCGGCCGCCAGCACTTCCTTCAGTCCCAGCACGCCACCGCACTGGGCGCGGATTTCCTTGCCGAACGGCCAGGGCTGGTTGGGGTCCATGTGCAGGGCGAAGCGGGCGTTGTGATGCAGCGATTCATGCAGCGTCTTGCACAGGTCGCTGGCGGTTTCATGGCCGCAGGAGATGGCCTCCCGCTCCGCCAGCAACAATTTGCGCGCGTGCATGCAGGTGACGCAACGGGACAGGAGTGCCCGTTCGAACGGGCAGGGGCGGCTGATCGCCGCGTCGCGCGCCTGTTTGTAGGCTTGCTCGTTGTAGCCGGACATGTGTGGGCGCGGGCTCCTGCCCGCGATCAGTAGTCGTCGCCGGCGAGCGAGGCGTCGAGTTCGCGTGGCTGCGAAAGCGTGTCCTCGGCGGCGAGTTCGTTCTCGGCGAAGATCATTTTCACCACGAAGCCGTCGTTGGGATCGAGCCCGCGACGAAATTCGTTGGCGATGGCCTTGGCTTCCTTGAACGAGTCGGCCTGCCCCTGCTTTTCCAGGAGCTTGAACGGTCCACCAATCTTGTAGATGAAATAGGGCATGGCGCGCGGCTAATTGTTGAGCGATTCGCTAGGGTATAGATTCAAGACACAAGGTTCAAGGGGCAAGCGCCCCTGGCCTTCCTTGAACCTTGAACCCACCTTCAGGCCAGCTTGCCGTGACAGTGCTTGTACTTCTTGCCGGAGCCGCAAGGACACGGATCGTTGCGGCCGACCTTGGCGTGATCGCGCGCGAAGGTGTGCGGGCCGGCGGCGGTTTCCTCGGCGGCGCTGGCCAGGGCTTCCTCGTAGTCGGCGTGCTGGTAGCGCACGTTGCTCAGGTTGTCCTGGGCTTCCACTTCCTCGACATCCTCGGCGCCGCGGATCTGCACGGTGAGGGTGATCTGGGTGACCTCCTCGGCGATGGTGCCCAGCATGCGCTCGAACAGCTCGAAGGCTTCCCGCTTGTATTCCTGCTTCGGGTTCTTCGCCGCGTAGCCG
>CAZONS010000481.1:0-2402 GCA_964581195.1 uncultured Thiobacillus sp.
CCGACCGCTTCTGCACCGGCTCCTCGATCATGCCGCAGAAGAAGAACCCGGACGTGCCGGAACTGATGCGCGGCAAGACCGGCCGCATGAACGGCCACCTGATCGCCCTGCTGACCCTGATGAAGGGGCAGCCCCTGGCCTACAACAAGGACAATCAGGAAGACAAGGAGCCCCTGTTCGATGCCGTCGACACCCTGATCGACTCGCTGGCGATCTACGCGGAGATGGTTCCGGGTATCCAGGTTCGCGCCGAGCGCATGCGCCAGGCCGCCATCGAGGGCTTCGCCACCGCCACCGACCTGGCCGATTACCTGGTGAAGAAGGGCCTGCCCTTCCGCGAAGCGCACGAGGCGGTGGCGCGCGCGGTGCGGGCGGCGGAACAGAAGGGCTGCGATCTGGCCGACCTGGCGCTGGTGGAACTCCAGGCGTTCTCGCCGCTGGTTTCCGAGGACGTCTACCAGGTACTGACCCTGGAAGGTTCACTGGCGCAGCGCACCCACCTCGGCGGCACCGCGCCGGTGGCGGTACGGGCGGCGGTGGCTCGGGCGCGCAAGCGGCTGGGGTAGACCCGGCCTATTCGCTCTTGCCGCCATAGACCTGCATCAGCAGGTTGCGCAGGGTCTCATGCCGATCATGCAGGTCGCGCGCCAGCTGGCTGGCGATGACATGCTGGAAACGGCAGCCGATGTCGGAATCCGGCTGGTACAGCAGCAGGTAGGCGGAGAAAGGCAGGCTGGCGACCTTGACCGGGCCGCTTGCCTGGCAACTGGTCAGCGCCGGCTGGCCCAGGGAAAGCGAGGGAATCCCGAAGAACTCGCCCGGTTCCAGCGTCTTCAGGGTGTAGTAGCGGCCCCCATTGCCGTAGTGGCAGACCTTGACCTTGCCATCCAGCAGCAGGAACAGATCCTTGTTGAGCCGCTCCTGGTAGATGAACACATGCTGGTCGGGAAAATCGTCCACGCGCATGGCGGCGGCGACATGGTCGACATCGGCTTCCGACATGTATTGGAAGCTTGGCAGGTTGCGCAGAAAGTTACGCAATAGCATCAGTGCACTCCAAACAGGCTTTTCAGGAAGTCGACCACGCCGTGCGGCTGTTGCGCCAGATCGTGCCAGGGCACCGACAGGTCGCCCGGCAACAGCATCTCGCCATGCGGGTCGATGACCGGATTGTTGGCGGTCACCGCGAGCCGCCGCATCAGCATCTGGATGAAGCCGTGCGTGAGGCGGCACACCGCCACCGAATCCTCATCCAGCAAGGCATCGAAGTCCTGGTAGGAGAGCCGCGCGATCTCGCAGTCGCCCACCGCCGTCGCGGTGCTGGAAGCTTTCCGCGCGCCGCTGAAGTAGCCGAGTTCGCCGACCCAGTTGCCGGAGCCGATCTCGCCCAGCTGGATGGCGTGATTGCCGAACTCGATCGACAGTCGCAACGAGCCCGCCAGCACCAGATAGAGCGCGTCGACAGGCGCCTGATCGCGCACCAGCACGTCACCGTCGGCCAGGGTGAGCAGGCTGAATCGCTCCAGCAACGGCTTCACATGCTCCACGCCCAACTGGCCTTCCAGCTCGGGCAAGTGATCGAACAAGGCTCGTTCGTCCATCATCGGCTCCGTCACGGCTTCTTCCTTATTCTGGGTAGCACCACGAACGCCACGGCGATATCCCCATGGTCACGTCAGCGCAACACTACCACCCGACTGCGCGGAGGCCAGGCGTGAAAGCGCCGCGAATAGCTCCTCACCGCCGCGGGTATCGCGCCAGGCGCCGCCGTCCCAACGGTAATGGAAACCGCCGCTCTTCGCCGCCACCCAG
Source organism: uncultured Thiobacillus sp. (assembly GCA_964581195.1). GTDB lineage: Bacteria > Pseudomonadota > Gammaproteobacteria > Burkholderiales > Thiobacillaceae > PFJX01. Next base: position 1,813 of record CAZONS010000481.1, read on the forward strand.
ATCTCCTGGGCCGCAGCCTGCTTGTTCACCACGATCACCGAGTCATCCTCGAACTCGATTTCCAGAACGCCGCCGCCGGCCCGTTCATAGTCCAGTTCCGCCGCGTCCAGGGCGGCTTCCAGACGGCTCAGGGTGGCGTCGGCCAGGTGGCCGTACTCGCTCTCGGTCATGTGCTGCTCCATGCTAGACTTTTCGCCATTTTAAGGGCTGCGCATGCGTATTCTTACCGTTCTCCTCGCGTTGTTTTTCCTCGCCGGCTGCGGCAAGAAAGGCGCCTTGTATCTGCCCGACGCCCCCGCCCAGCCGCAACCCACCCAGACCACCCGCTAAATGAATCCCCTGACCCGTCGCGGCGGCGCCCTCCATATCGAGGACGTGCCGCTGGAAGCCATCGCCGGCGAATTCGCCACGCCCTGCTACGTCTATTCCCGCGCCGCGCTGGAATCGGCCTATCGCGCCTATGACCAGGCGCTCGCCGCGCATCCACACCTGATCTGCTATGCGGTGAAGGCCAACCCCAGCCTCGCCATCCTCAATCTGTTCGCGCGACTCGGAGCCGGCTTCGACATCGTCTCCGGCGGCGAACTGGC
>CAZONS010000482.1:0-2401 GCA_964581195.1 uncultured Thiobacillus sp.
CCCTAGAGCGGGCGAGAGGCAATCGTGATGCCCAAGCCATCGCCAGATGGACCGAGCGGATGCGGGAGGCGAAGGCTGCGGAGAAAGACGCCCCAAGCAAACGGAGGGACGGGATGAAGAAACGGATTGTCCGCGCACTGACGAGCATATTCCGCGCGACCGGCTTCGAGGTCCGCCGCGCCGGCAAGAGCAGCGCCAAGGCCGACAAAGCCTATGTCGAGACGCACGTCCAGTTGTTCGCCGAACTGGGGCGGGCGCCGAAGCACTTCGGGCGGGAGCGGGCGGCATGAGCAAGATCGAAGTTACGACACGCATGGACTCTGTCGAGATCGAAGGCGTGCAATCCATTCGCATGGAAGAGATCAGGAACGAGGGCGCCAGTGGATACCGCCGATCTCTCATCATCACGACGGATATGGGGGATTTCCGCCTGACAGTGCGAGCAATGGCAGAAGCGCCTTTGGGGGTCAAGGTGCCGGCGAGGATAACGCTGTGAGCGAGATCGGCGGCATCGCGGCCCGCGAGGTGTGGGTTCCCGTCCTTGGTTACGAAGGCGTTTATGAGGTTAGCATTTTCGGGCGTGTGCGCCGTGACGCATCGGCCTCGCCGAGGACCGAATTTATAAAGCCGTCGACGACGCACGGCTATCTCCACGTCAGTCTGAGCAAGGATGGAGTGGTCCGGACCCATCGCCTGCATCGACTGGTCCTGTCATCGTTCTGCGGCCAAGAGCCGTTTCCTGGCGCACATGCTGCCCACAATGATGGCGACAAGACCAATTGCGCCCTGGCAAACCTTCGCTGGGCTTCACCGGTGGAGAACCAAGCCGATGTCGATAGGCATGGCCGGCGATGCCGTGGCGAAGACGTGTATGGGGCTGTGCTTACCGAAGGGGCAGTTCGCGACATAAGGCGACGGATCGGAGATGGCGAACGCAACCCGTCAATTGCGAGGGACTTCAAGGTGTCCATCTCGACGGTTCACCTCATCAGACACAAACGAATATGGAAACACATCGAATGACCAACGATCCGCAAATCGCTGTGGAAGCGTTGCACCAGTTTATCACAATGGACAGCGCGGACGCCGTTCCCTCGCGTGCACATGCGCGCGTACACGTGCACGAGGGCCACGATCCCGAGACGGGAGAGGTGGCCGACCGCGACGCGGCGCTTGCCGAGCCAAAAGGTTCGGACCTTCCTGCCAAGGGTTCGGACCTCGCGGGAAAAGGTTCGGACCTTGCCCCCATCGAAGAACCGGACCTTTCCATCCCGTCCTTCCTGGACCGGCGGAGGACGGCGTGAACGAGCGCACCCTTCATGCGGCCGTGGCGCGATACCTCGACCTCGCCCTTCCCCCCGAGGCCGTCTGGCACCACGCCCCGATGGAGGGCAAGCGCGGCTGGCAGGCCCAGCGCGACCTCAAGGTGATGGGCGCGAAGAAAGGCTGGCCGGATCTGCACATCCTCTACGAGGGCCGGTCCATCTTCATCGAACTCAAGGCCCCCGGCAAGTACCCCACGCCCGAGCAGAGGGACATGCACCAGCGCCTTATCCTGGCCGGGGCCGTGGTGACGGTGGCGCGGTCACTGGAAGAGGTGGCGGGCTTCCTGCGGCCTATCGTGCCGCTGCGGGTTGAGGTGGAGTGATGTTGAATGTTTTAGACCTCTTCTCTGGCATCGGTGGCTTTTCGCTCGGTTTGGAGAGAACGGGCGGGTTCAAGACTGTTGCCTTCTGCGAAATCGAAGAGTTCCCCCGCAAGGTTCTGGCGAAGCATTGGCCGGAGGTTCCGATCTATGACGACGTGCGAACACTTACAGCCGAGCGGTTGGCGGCAGACGGAATTGCCGTTGATGTCATCTGCGGTGGATTTCCCTGTCAGGACATCAGCATCGCCGGGGCCGGGGCCGGGCTTGACGGGGCGCGCTCTGGCCTATGGTCCGAGATTGCGCGGATTGCTGGCGAGCTTCGACCCTCGTTCGTCATCGTGGAAAACGTCCCAGCTTTGCTTGGTCGCGGGCTTGACCGTGTTCTCGGAGACTTGGCCGCGCTCGGGTTTGATGCGGAATGGGAGGTGCTGGGAGTTGATGCAGTCGGTGCCACTCAACATCGCGAGCGCGTCTGGGTTCTGGCATACCCCAACGACGCGGGACGCGAAGGGCCAATCTGGGCGGGGCAACCGCATTCGGCGCGGCCGGAATGGTCGGCTGCATGTTGCGAACCTTTGCGATCAGATTGTGGATATTGGCCGCCCGGACCTCATCAGGTCGCCAACATTCCGCGAATGGTTGATGGGCCTGCCTATCGGGCACAGCGCCTTCGTGCCCTAGGCAACGCCGTCGTCCCGCAAATCCCGGAGTTGATCGGCCGCGCCATTCTCGCATCTGAGGTGGCGGCATGAC
>CAZONS010000483.1:0-2396 GCA_964581195.1 uncultured Thiobacillus sp.
CGCCGGGTGTCTCGGTGGTGGACGAGATCGCGCCGATGGAGTCGGAAGGAGGTGAGGCGTGATTGCGACGAACCCGACGACGGCCAAGCCGCCGGAGGCGAAGCAGGCCGGCAAGAAGGCGCGCCGAGCGCAGGGGCCGCGCCTGAAGAAGACGCCGAGCCGGGAGGCGCGGCGGATGGCGACGTGCATCCTGGAGGTGATGGGCGGGACGCGTACGCCGACGGAGGCCGCGCAGGAACTGGGCATGCCGGTCCCGCGCTACTACCTGGTGGAGGCTCGTGCGCTGCAGGGCCTGGTGGATGCCTGCGAGCCTCGACCGAAGGGCCGGGTCCGCTCGGTACAGAACGAGTTGGCCTCGGCGAAGAAGGAAGCCGTGTGGTGGCGCCGGGAGTGTGCCCGGTACTCGGCGCTGGTCCGTGCCGCGCAGCGGACGATCGGGGTGGCGCCGCCGCCGCCGCGGTCGAAGGCCAAGGCGGCCGGTAAGGGCAAGGGCCCGCGCAAGCCGACGGTGCGTGCGCTGAAGGCCGTGGCGCGCTTGAAAGAGGGCGCCGAGGAAGCATCCTCGGTAGTGGTGCAGGCGCAGTCGTAGCCGAAGAGCAAGGCGGGGAGGCGGCGGGCCGGGTGCTCGTCGCCTCCCCAATAGAAGGTGGAGTTATCCATGGCTTGGTCACAGGAAGAGGCCGGCGCGAGCGGGACCCCGAAACATCCCGGGAGCGCGCACCATCCGGTCCTGTGAGCAAGCCGTGGGTAACTCCTACCAATGAGGGGGGATCTATGGCACGTCGTGGTCGTCCGCCCAAGGGGCCGGATCTGGTCGATGCGCTGGACGCGTCGGAGGACGCTAAGGCGCGGGCAAAGATCTTTCTGCAGACGATCCAGGGGACGCTGTCGGCGGCCGAGGCCGGTGCGCGCCTGGGCGTCAGCGAGGCGCGTTTCCACGAGATGCGCAACGAGTGGCTGGCCCAGGCGACGGCGCTCCTGGAGCCCAAACGTCGTGGGCGCCCGCCGGCGCCGGGGCCGTCGAAAGAGGCCAGGGAACTCGAACGCGTGAAGGCCCAGATGGCGGACATGAACATCGAACTCAAGGCGGCGCATGTCCGCGAGAAGGTCATGCTGATCGCCCCTCATCTGCTGACCGAAGTGGAAGAACGGCTGGAGCGGCTAAAAAAAAAGTCCAAGGCCCGGCCGACAAGCTCGGGCGGCGGAACGAGCTCCACGCCGAGCAGCTCTGCCTGATCTACCGGGACCTCCACGTGAAGCCGGGGGACAAGCCGCCTCGCGGTTTCGACGCCCAGCGGGCTCGCCGGGAGTGGGAACGAAAGATGAAGATCGAGATGATCGCGTTTGTCCGATGGACGGCCCAGCACGGGCTTACGCAGAGCGAAGCCGCAGGTCGCGTGGGTCTATGCCCGCCGACAGTGAGGGCCTGGGAAAGGGGCTGGCGGAAGAACCGCCTGGCCATCAAACCCCGCGGACGCAAGCTCAAGGTAACGGAACGATGGATGAAGGAGTGCATCCTGGCGGTCTACTACCTGGCGGGACCGGGCATCGGCCTGCCGACGCTGCGCAGTCTCTTCCCCGGAGCGCCCAAGCGCGACCTGGAGGACATGCTGCAGCGCTTTCGTGCCGCCGACCTCCACAAGGGCGGGTACATGCTGCATGCCCTGCGCTGGTGGAAAGCGGGATCCATCTGGGCCGTCGATCATCTGGAGCCGCCCAAGCCGGTGGACAACATCTATCCGTACGTACTGGCCGTGCGCGATCTGGCCAGCGGCTACCAGCTCCTCGCGCTGCCGGTGATGACCAAGAATGCAACTGAGGTCGCCGCGGCGCTGGCCGCGCTCTTCATCGAACACGGCGCGCCCCTGGTGCTGAAGTCCGACGGCGGCTTCGATGCCGAGGTAATCGCCAAATTGCTGGCCCAGAACCGGGTCTTGCACCTCTTGTCACCGTACTACTACCCCAAGTACAATGGCAGCATCGAGGCCGGGATCGGGTCCCTGCAGGTACGGGCGCACCATGAGGCGGCGCGGCATGAGCATCCAGGCGAATGGTCCTGCGACGACGTGGAGGCTGCCCGCCTCCAGGCCAACGAGTGGGCCCGGCCGTGGGGCTACAAGGCAGAGTCCCCGCTGGAGGCGTGGATGCAGCGCGCCCCGCTCACGGACATGGACCGCATCGCCCTGCAGCACCAGGTCGATTTGGCCGAGCCGGAAGTCCGCCAGGAAATGGGAATCTTACCGTTACTCGAAGGCAGCAAACGGGACGAGCGTGCCGTCAAACGGACGGCGATCACCCGCGCTCTCGTACAGCGCGGTTTTCTTTCGATCCGGAGGAGCCTGTTTACTCAACCAATTAAGCGTCCTCTTTGGTCCAGAATTTCGTAGGGGGCACAC
>CAZONS010000484.1:0-2379 GCA_964581195.1 uncultured Thiobacillus sp.
GATGCCGACATGGTCGCCATGCTGGCCTCGCTGCTGCCCGAGGAGGAGGTATGAGTGAAGTGCATACCTTCGCGCGTCCGGATGTCGTGCCCAAGGATCCCGCCGTCGGCGAGCCCTGGTCGAGCGAGTTCAATCAATACGATGAAGGCGTGCGCTATGTCTATCGCCACGGCGCGCACGAACTGACCCTGTTCTGGCCGGCGCCGACGCCGGCGGAAATCACCGGTCTGCGCGATGCCGATGTCGAGGTGGGCCTGTTCAGCCACGGTCCGGCCAGTTTCCTGCTGTACAAGATCAGGAACGTCTGCGAATGGTCGGACGCCTCGTTCAATGTGCATCTGGTCCCCGAGGGCGAACTCGAGATGCCGAACGAGGAGCCGGGGGATCGCGCCCGCCTCAAGCTGACGCTGGTGGATGCCGATGACGGCATCGTCCGCGCCCGCCGCATCCTGTCGCTGGACAAGGTGATGACCCAGGCCCTGAAGCACGCCATGCGCGCGCAGGTCGCCACCCCCTTCAATCGGCTGGTCTACGATGCGGCCGTCGCCGAAGTGCATGCGCGCTACAAGGATTCCGACGCGCTGGCGGCGGTCGCCGAAGTCGTCGAGCCGGCGTTTGGCTGATGCTCGCCGAATCCCTGCTCGCCGAATTCCAGGCCCTGCTCGGTCCTGAGCGCGCGCGCGCCGATGCCGAGACGCTGGCGCTCTACGCCAGCGACGAGACGCCCCGATCCTGCCCGCCCGAGGCGGTGCTGTTCCCGACCTGTCACGAGCACGTCGTCGAGATCGTGCGTCTGGCCAACCGCCATCGCCTTGCCCTCACCGGGCGTGGCGCCGGTTCCGGCAACGTCGGCGGGGCGATGCCGGTGCCCGGCAGCGTGGTGGTGAGCTTCGAGTGCATGCGGCGCATCGTCGAGATCGACGTGGTGAACCGACTGGTGGTGGTCGAGCCGGGCGTGGTCACCGACGAGATCGACCGCGTCGCGCGTCTGCACGGCCTGATGTATGCGCCCGATCCCGGTTCCGGCGCCTATTGCCGCATCGGCGGCAATCTGGCGATGAACGCGGCGGGTCCACGGGCGGTGAAATACGGCGCCACCCGCGATCACGTCCTCGGTCTGACCGCTGTCACCGGCGACGGGAGGGTCATCCACACCGGCGGTCGCACCACCAAGTACGCCACCGCCTACGACCTCACCCGTCTGCTGGTCGGCTCGGAAGGCACGCTCGCCTTCATCACCCAGGCCACCCTGAAATTGCTGCCCGCGCCAGCTACCGTGGCCACGTTGCGGGTCTGCTACGCCAGCAACCAGAGCGCCTGCGAGGCGGTGAGCCGGGTGATGAACCAGCCGACCACACCCTGCGCGCTGGAGTTCATGGATAGTCGCTCCCTCGACGCCATCCGTGACTATGGCGACGGCGTCTTCGAGCGGGCGGGCCTGCCGCCGGGAACCCAGGCGGTCCTGATGGTGGAAGCGGATGGCGACCCCGAGGATGTGCCGCGTCAGATCGTCGCCCTGGAAAGGGCGCTGGCCGGGAAGGATCTGCTGGAAATCCAGAGCGGGTTCACCCGCGCGGACACCCTGCGCCTGTGGACCGCGCGCAAGTCGCTGTCGCATGCGGTCAAGCGCATCGCGCCCCTCAAGATCAACGAGGACGTGGTGGTGCCGGTGGGCCAACTGGCGAATCTGGTCGCCGCCATCGACGCCCTGGCCGATGCACACCAGTTGCCCATCGTCGCCTTCGGTCATGCCGGCAACGGCAACCTGCACGTCAACATCATGGTCGACAACGGCGACGCCGAGGAGATGGCGCGCGCCCGCGCCTGTCGCGCCGCCCTGGTGCGGGCGGTGATCGGCCTGGGCGGGAGTCTCTCCGGCGAACATGGCATCGGCAGCGAGAAGCGCCATTTTGTGCCGCTGGAGGTGGATGCGCCGACCCTGGACCTGATGCGTGATCTCAAGCGCCTGTTCGACCCGAACGGCATCCTGAATCCGGGGAAGAAGCTTCCGGATTGAGGAGATTCAAGGTTCAAGATTCAAGGAAACCCTACAATCCGCCCGCCCCTTGCCATGACCCTGACCGAACGCCTCACCCTCTACGAAAGACTGATGCGGCTGGACAAGCCCATCGGCATCCTCCTGCTGGCCTGGCCGACGCTATGGGGCTTGTGGCTGTCCGGCGCCGGCGAGCCGGAACCGCTGGTGTTCTGGATATTCGCCCTGGGTGTCGTCCTGATGCGCTCCGCTGGTTGCGTGATCAACGACTATGCCGACCGTCATTTCGATGCGCACGTCGCGCGCACGAAAGATCGCCCCATGGCGACCGGCCAGGTCAGCGAGAAAGAGGCTCTGCTGCTGGCCGCGGGGCTCGCCTTGCT
>CAZONS010000485.1:0-2378 GCA_964581195.1 uncultured Thiobacillus sp.
GGCCGCGTTCGCCCACGATGGTGTCGTAGCCGTCCGGCAGACTGGCGATGAAGCCGTCGAGGCGGGCGGCGCGGGCGGCTTCCAGCACTTCTTCCCGGCTCGCTTCCGGGCGGCCATAGGCGATGTTGTGGTAGAGGCTGTCGTTGAACAGCACGGTGTCCTGGGGAACCATGCCGATCTGTTTTCTCAGGCTGGCCTGGGTCACGCCGCGGATGTCCTGGCCGTCGACCAGGATGCGTCCGGCGCTGACGTCGAAGAAGCGGAACAGCAGCCGCGACAGGGTCGATTTCCCGGCGCCGCTGGCGCCGACCACGGCGAGCTTGTGGCCGGCGGGGATGACGAAGCTGACGTCCTCCAGGATAGGCCGGCGCGGGTCGTAGGCGAAACCGACCCGTTCGAAACGGACTTCGCCGCTAGCGATACGCAGTTCGCTCGCGTCCGCCGCGTCGACGATTTCCGGTGGCCGGCGCAGCAGGCCGAACAGCTTTTCCATGTCGGTGAGGGCGTTGCGGATCTCGCGGTAGATGGTGCCGAGAAAGTTGAGCGGGATGAACAACTGGATCAGGTAGGCGTTGACCAGCACCAGGTCGCCGAGGGTCATCCGCTGTTCCGCCACCCCTTGCGCGGCCAGGCCCATCATGGCGGTGACGCCGACCGCGATGATGAAAGCCTGGCCGGCATTGAGCCAGGCCAGGGAAATCTCGCTCTGCACGGTGGCGTCCTCGGCGCGCCTGAGGTCGGCCTTGAGGCGATCGGACTCGTACTGTTCGTTGTTGAAGTATTTGACCGTCTCGTAGTTGAGCAGGCTGTCCACCGCGCGGGCGTTGGCGCGGGCGTCGCTCTCGTTCATGGCGCGGCGGTATTTCAGGCGCCAGTTGGTGATGGCGATGGTAAAGGCGAGGTAGACGGCCAGGGTCGCCAGGGTGATGCCGCCGAACCAGGGGTCGTATTTGACGAACAGGACGCCGGCCACCATGAGGATTTCCAGCAGCGTCGGGCCGATGTTGAACAGGGTGAAGTTGATCAGGAAGCGGATCGAACGGGCGCCGCGCTCGATGTCCACCGCGAGGCCGCCGGTGCGGCGCTCCAGGTGGAAACGCAGGGATTGCGCGTGCAACTGCCGAAAGACGTCGTGGATGGCGCCGCGCATGGCGCGTTGCAGGACCCGGGCGAAGATCGCGTCACGCAGTTCGGTGAAGGCGGTATTGCCGAAACGCAGCAGGCCGTAGAGGACGACGAACAGGATGGGCACGGCCAGGGTGGCGGCATCGGCATGCCCGACCCGGTCGACGATCTCCTTCAGCACCAGCGGCACCGAGACGTTCGCCAGCTTGCCGCACAGGAGCAGCGCGAACGCCGCCAGCACCCGCTCCCTGTAGCGCCAGACGTAGGGCGCCAGCGACCACGCCGCCCGCCACTGGCCGGCGGTGGTGTGGGGGGTCATGGAATCGAAACGGGCGTGGTCGCGGGCCATGCTTAACGCGCAAGTTGCGAGTGGCGAATGGCAAGTCGCTACAAGCCACTCGCCACTTGCGACTCGCTAAAGCCTGGCCATCACATGCTCGCCGGCCGATCCAGCGGGGTGTGCCAGTGGTCGTCGTCGGCCGGTTCCGGATTGAACCAGTTGAGCTTGGCGTGCAGGCTGACGACGCTGCCGACGATGATCAGGGTCGGCGGCTTCAGTTCCGCCTTGGCGGCGAGCGACGGCAGGGTGTCGATGGTGCCGACGACCGTCTTCTGGTTGAGCGTGGTGCCCTGCTGCACGATGGCCATCGGCGTGTCGCCCGGCATGCCGTGCTTCTTCATCTGCTCGCACAGCGTCACCAGCCCCTTCAGGCCCATGTAGATGACGATGGTCTGGCGCGGCCGGCAGAGCATGTCCCAGTCGAGGTCCATGGTGCCGTCCTTGAGGTGGCCGGTGACCAGGATCAGGGCCTGCGCGTGGTCGCGGTGGGTGAGCGGGATGCCGGCGTAGGACGCCACGCCCGCCGCCGCCGTCACCGCCGGCACGACCTGGAAGGGCACGCCGTGCTCGCGCAGGGTTTCGATCTCCTCGCCGCCGCGGCCGAAGATGAAGGGGTCGCCGCCCTTCAGGCGCAACACCCTCTTGCCCTCCTTGGCCAGGCGCACCAGCACCATGTTGATCTCGTCCTGCGGTACGGCGTGGTTGTCGCGCTCCTTGCCGACATAGAAGCGGTCGGCGTCGCGTCGGCACATGTCGAGGATGGGCGGGCTGACCAGGCGGTCATAGACCACCACGTCGGCCTGCTGCATCAGCCGCAGCGCGCGGAAGGTGAGCAGGTCCGGGTTGCCGGGTCCGGCGCCGACCAGATAGACCTCGCCGCTGTCGGGCGCGGTGCCGGTGGCGTCGAGCATGG
>CAZONS010000486.1:0-2356 GCA_964581195.1 uncultured Thiobacillus sp.
CGCAGAAGCCCTTCGTCACCAGCGGCATCCGCATCGGCACCCCGGCGATGACCACGCGCGGCTTCAAGGAACTGGAAGCCGAGAAGCTGGCCCACCTGGTCGCCGACGTGCTCGACGCGCCCAACGACGAGGCGGTGAGCGCGCGGGTGCGGGAGGACGTGGCGAAGCTGACGGCGGCGTTCCCGGTGTATGGGAAGTGATGGTCGCGAGTGGCAAGTCGCAAGTCGCGAGTCGCCACTAGCCACTAGCCACTCGCCATGAGATGCCCCTTCTGTGGCGCCACCGATACCCAGGTGGTGGAAACCCGGCTGGCCGAGGATGGCTTGTCGGTGCGGCGGCGGCGGCGCTGCGCCAGTTGCGACAAGCGCTTCACCACCTATGAGAACGCCGACGTGCGCCTGCCTCAGGTGGTCAAGGGCAATGGCATGCGCGAGGAGTTTTCCGAACTCAAGCTGCGCGAGGGTTTTCGCCGCGCCCTGCACAAACGGCCGGTCTCCGCCGAACTGGTCGACGAGGCCATCGCCCGCATCCGCCAGAAACTGCTGACCCTGGGCGAGCGGGAGGTGCCCTCGCGTGTGCTGGGTGAAATGGTGATGGATGCCCTGTACCGCCTCGATAAGGTCGCCTATATCCGTTTTGCGTCGGTCTATCGCGCCTTCCAGGGCGTGGACGATTTTCGTGATGTCATCAAGGACCTGTAGGAGACCGCGCATGACCTTGAGCCGGATTGTCCCGTTTTCGCCCTTTGCCGCGCGTGGCGCCATCGCCGCCGGCCCGCGTCGGGGCCACGAAGGTCATCATGGTCCCGCGCACCGGGGTGAGGTCGAGGGTGCGTTCAGCGCGCCGCCCTGCTCCGAAGGGGGTGGCGGGCATGTGCTGAGCACGCCGGTGGAAGCGGTGGCCGCGCGGATCGGGCCGTTCCAGGCGCGCCACAGGCACAACGCCCGCGCCGTGGTCGAACGCGCCTGCTGACGGACGTCAACGTGGCCTTCACCGCCGCCGATCACGCCCACATGGCGCGGGCGCTGCGCCTCGCCGAACGCGGGCTGTTCAGCACCACGCCGAATCCGCGCGTCGGTTGCGTCATCGTCAGCGATGGCGTGGTGGTGGGCGAGGGTTGGCACGCGCGCGCCGGCGAGCCGCACGCCGAGGTCCACGCCCTGCGCATGGCCGGTGGGCGGGCGCGGGGCGCCACCGCCTATGTCACCCTGGAGCCGTGCAGCCATCACGGCCGCACCCCGCCCTGTGCCAATGCCCTTATCGACGCGGGATTGAGCCGGGTGGTGGCGGCGATGCGCGACCCGAATCCCCAGGTCGCCGGCGGCGGCATCAGTCTGCTCACCCTCGCCGGCATCCAGGCCGAGATGGGCCTGCTGGAGGCCGAGGCGCGCGAGCTCAACATCGGCTTCGTCGCCCGCATGACGCGCGGCCGCCCCTGGCTGCGGGTGAAGACCGCCGCCAGTCTCGACGGCCGGACCGCGCTGCTGAATGGCGAGTCGAAATGGATCACCGGCGCGGCGGCGCGCGCCGATGTGCAGGCCTGGCGCGCCCGCGCCTGCGCCATCCTGACCGGGGTCGGCACCGTGCTGGCGGACGACCCGCAAATGAACGTGCGCGACTTGGCCACGCCCCGGCAGCCGTTGAAGGTCATCGTCGACAGTCGTCTCAACACGCCGCCGACGGCGCGGATCCTCGAGGGCGGCGCCGTCATCGTCTGTGCCGAGGAGGACGCGTCGAGGCGCGCGGCGCTGGAAGCGGCGGGCGCGGAAATTTGGTGCATCCCCGGCCCCGCCGGGCGTGTCGGTCTGGCCGCGCTGGCCGGCGAGCTCGGCCGCCGCGGCCTCAACGAAATCCATGTCGAGGCGGGCGCCACCCTCGATGGCGCCCTGCTCGACGCCGGTCTGGTGGATGAATGGGTCGCCTATCTCGCGCCCCTGGTGATGGGCGATGCCGCGCGCGGCGTGTTCGCCCTGCCGCCACTGACCGCGATGGCGGAGCGCAAGGCGTTCGAATTGCTGGACAGTCGCCTGCTCGGCGGCGACCTGCGCCTGACCCTGCGGCCGCGCTGAGCGGCGGCCGGTAGCGGGATCTGCCGCCTCAGTCCTGCGTCGTCACCTGGGTCGCCTCCACCGGGCAGAAGAACTGGTCCGCTTCCAGGGCCACGCCGAAGCGGGCCTCGCCCGCCTGTTCCGCCCTCACTGTGATTCGCCATTCGGCCGTCTCCCCGGGCTTGAGCGCCGCCAGCGCGCCGGAAACGAGGCGTCCAGCCTCGGCCTGGGCGACCGGTGTGGCGCCGCCGCCTTCGACGAAGCGCTGGCCCGCGCCCAGGCGCGCGACGATCCTGGCCTGGGTCAGC
>CAZONS010000487.1:0-2332 GCA_964581195.1 uncultured Thiobacillus sp.
AGCTTGGTCATGACGCCGCCCAGGGTCTCGATGCCCAGCGACAGGGGGGTGACGTCGAGCAGCAGCACGTCCTTCACCTCGCCCTGCAGCACGCCACCCTGGATGGCGGCGCCGACGGCGACGGCCTCATCGGGGTTGACGTCCTTGCGCGGCTCCTTGCCGAAGAACTCCTTCACCAGTTCCTGCACCTTGGGCATGCGGGTCATGCCGCCGACCAGGATCACGTCACCGATATCGGAGACCTTGACGCCGGCATCCTTGATCGCGATCTTGCACGGCTCGATGGTCCGCTTCACCAGTTCTTCCACCAGGCTTTCAAACTTGGCGCGGGTGATCTTCTGCACCAGGTGTTTCGGGCCGGAAGCGTCCGCCGTGATGTAGGGCAGGTTGATCTCGGTCTGAGTCGCGGAGGAGAGCTCGATCTTCGCCTTCTCGGCGGCTTCCTTCAGGCGCTGCAGGGCCAGCACGTCCTTCTTCAGGTCGACGCCCTGTTCCTTCTTGAACTCGTCGATGATGTAGTCGATCAGGCGCTGGTCGAAATCCTCGCCCCCCAGGAAGGTGTCGCCGTTGGTGGAGAGCACCTCGAACTGGTGCTCGCCGTCGATCTCCGCGATCTCGATGATGGAAATGTCGAAGGTGCCGCCGCCCAGGTCGTACACCGCGATCTTGCGGTCGCCTTCCTGCTTGTCCATGCCGAAGGCCAGCGCCGCGGCGGTCGGCTCGTTGATGATGCGCTTCACGTCGAGGCCGGCGATGCGGCCGGCGTCCTTGGTGGCCTGGCGCTGGCTGTCGTTGAAGTAGGCGGGCACGGTGATGACGGCCTCGGTGACTTCCTCGCCCAGGTAGTCCTCGGCGGTCTTCTTCATCTTGCGCAGCACTTCGGCGGAAATCTGCGGCGGCGCTTTCTTGTCGCCGCGCACTTCCACCCAGGCATCGCCGTTGTCGGCCTGCAGGATCTTGTAGGGCATCAGGTCGATGTCCTTCTGCACTTCCTTTTCCTGGAAGCGGCGGCCGATCAGGCGCTTGATGGCGTACAGGGTGTTCTTGGGGTTGGTGACGGACTGGCGCTTGGCCGGCGCGCCGCAGAGGATCTCGCCGTCTTCCGCGTAAGCGACGATGGACGGGGTGGTGCGCGCGCCTTCCGCGTTTTCGATGACCTTGGTCTTGCCGCCTTCCATGATCGCGACACAGGAGTTGGTGGTGCCCAGGTCGATGCCGATGATCTTGCCCATTGTTGTCTTCCTCAAAAAAATTGACTTGCTTGCTTTATGGGATTGTTGAGTCCGGTTTCAAGAGTGGCTGGCTTTACTTGCCCTGCACCACCATCACCAGCGCCGGGCGGATCACCCGCTCGTTCAGCAGATAACCCTTCTGCAGCACCTGGGCGACGGTATTGGGCTCGCCTTCCGCTTCCATCATGCCGATGGCCTGATGGCAATTGGGATCGAACTTCTCGCCCAGCGGATTCACTTCCTTGACGGCGTTTTTCTCGAATACGCCGGAAAGCTGCTTCAGGGTGAGTTCCACGCCGCTCTTCAGGCTTTCCAGGCTGGCGTTGTCGCCCGTGGCCAGCGCGGCTTCCAGGCTGTCCTTCACCGCCAGCAGGTCACCGGCAAACTTGTCCAGCGCGAACTTGCGCGCCTTCTCGACGTCGTCGACGGCGCGCCGCCGCACGTTCTCGGTCTCCGCCTTGGCGCGCAGCCAGGCATCGTGGTGCTCCTGGGCGTTCAGTTCCGCCTGGCGGAGCATTTCGGCGAGACTGGGTGTACTGTCGGGGGTGCCTTCCGCGGCTGCCTCGACGGTTTCCTGATTGATCTGTTCCTCAGACACGTTCACTTCCCTCCTAAAAACCGGACTGGTTTTGTGGGCGCAAGCAGGCATTTCAAGGGTGGCGCGCACATTTTCGCTGTTCGCGCGGAGTGCGGGCGAGCGACGACGCGCGCCGTGTGTCCTATAACGAGCAGGCACGCATGCCTCAACCGGCGCTGTCTTCCGTGATGTGCGCAGTCAGCCTGATGCAATCCACGTCATCGATCAAACCCATCCAGGCAATCCATTTGCTTAAGGTGATGCCTGGACATAGCCTGTAAGTCCGACCCAACCAATATCAAAGAGGAGATACACCATGTCAGAAAGCAAATGCCCGTTCGTTCACAAGGCCGGCAGCGGCACGTCCAATCACACCTGGTGGCCGAACCAGCTGCACCTGGAAATCCTGCGCCAGCACACGCCCGAGTCCAGCCCGATGGGCGCGGACTTCAACTACGCCGAGGCATTCAAGACACTGGACCTCGCGGCGGTGAAGCAGGATCTCACCGCCCTGATGACCGAC
>CAZONS010000488.1:0-2324 GCA_964581195.1 uncultured Thiobacillus sp.
ATCGTTGTAGGGCTGGTCGAACTCCTTGAAGCGGTAGTAGTGCACGTCGTGGCGGCCGTCGGAGCAGAAGCCGTGCAGGGCGAAGGGGTCGCCGATGCGGTCGAGGGCGCTGGAGAGCAGCACCGTCGCGGCGCGGGTCAGGTCCATGACGCTGTAGTCCTGGCCGCGCACCTTGTCGTTGGACGATTCCGACATGTCGAGCAGCACCATCACCGCCAGGTCACGCACGTTGCGCTGGTTGCGCATCATGATCCGGGTATCGGGTTGCTGCCCCATGCGGATGTCGATCATCGCGCGCACGGCGGCGTTGATGTCGAGCTCGTCGCCATCCTCGAGCCGGCGGATGCGCTGCATGCCCTGTGGGATCATGGATTCGATGAGGAATTTCAGGCGCGAGATGACCGGCTTGTTGTCCTCGACGATCTTCTCGATGACTTCCAGTTCGCCCAGTTTCGGGCGGCGCTCCAGCACGGTTACCCAACTCGGGCGCTCCAGCTGGATCTGGTAATCCCACTCGTGGTAGTGCACCGGGTCGGCGACCGGCTCGCGGCCTTCCAGTTCGTTGATGGTCTTGCCTTCCTGATCCAGGAAGAACGGGGTCTCCAGTACCCAGATTTCCTCGGCGTCGTCGCCGGCGAACTCGTTGTTCACCTCGTTGACCATCTCGATGACGCTGACCTTCTTGCGGATCTGTTTCGGCTCCCAGGAGGCCTGCAGGGCGGCGTCGGTGTTGAACTCCTCGGATTCCCAGACGGTGCGGTTGTCGTCGCGGTAGATCGCGCGCAGGGTGTCGGTGCGCCAGTTGAACTCGGGCAGCGGAATCTGGATCAGGGTGTGCGCCAGGGCGACGCCGATGTTCCAGCTGGCCTGGTTGCTCGACAGATCGGGTTCCGCCTTGAACAGGGCGACGCCTTCCTGGACCCAGGGATGCGGGTCGGTCGAATCGGGATCGAGCAGGGCGCGGGCGAGGCGGTTGAGCAGGTCGCCGACCGATTGCGGCGGCGTGAGGTCCAGGGGCGGGTGCAGGGCCAGCCAGGCGCTGCGCATGTTGGGAAACTGGCGGCAGGCGAGCTCCTCCACCCGCGCGTCCTCGACCGCTTCGATGATCGCCATCTGGGTCGGGTTGAGCATCTGCATCGACAGCGGCGCGCCGGTGAACACCTGGTGCGCGGCGCAGTGGTTGGCGGCGGCGCGGTAGAGTTCCAGGCCGGAAATCACGGCCTCGGGCGGCGTCTCGTCACCCAGCGGCTTGTAGTCGTCGTAGGCGTCGGCGATGTGGATCAGGAAACGCTCGATATAGGGCTTGAGACCCTCGCGGTTTTCGTAATCGCCGGCGGTCGGGCGCAGGAAGAAATCGCGGCCCCACATCGCGCGCAGATAGATATTGAGGCGTCGCTGCACGTCAACGAACAGGGTGCCCTTGCGCTCGGCCTGGAGCACCGAGAGCGCATCGGCGCTGCGCAGGGAGAAGTAGTTGGCCTGGCCTTCGAAATCGGCCTTGTAGGCCTGGGCACCGAACATCACCCAGCGGCGCAGGCCGCCCAGGGTCAGCTGCGAGAGCAGGCGGTCGAGGTTCTCCAGCATCGGCCGCAGGCCGCGCGAGGCTTGCGCCAGCATGATCTGGAGGACGCTCAGGTAGGAGCGGAACAACTGCTCGTCGCCCAGACGCTCGGCGGCGAGGGGCGCGGTGCCGACGATCAGGGTCAGCACCTGGCCCGAGGTCTTGGAGGCCATGCCGAGCAGGAAATTGACGACATCCGGGAGCACATCCTCGCCGATGGCGCGCGCCACGGCGGGCATTTCCTGGAGATAGGTGACGACCAGTTCCTCGCCGCGGCCCAGTTGGTGCAGCGCGACCGCGCCTTTCAGGTAGTTATCCAGTCCGCGCGAGGAAAAAGCGCGCGCGGCCTCGTTCCAGGACGCGCGCAGGACTTCCCGGGCGTCGTGCGGAAGGTCTTCGAGTATCTCCTGATACTCTTCGAGATGGATGGCCATAAGCGAGGCTGGAAGGCGGTGGCGGGTTGGCAGGCGCCGGTTGCCCGGCGCCTGGAACATGCGGTTAGAAGTAGGTGGTGACGGCGGAATCCAGCGCGTCGCGCATGTCGGCGTCGTCCGTGATCGGGCGCACCAGGGCCACGCGGCAGGCCGCCAGCGGGGCGACACCCTTGGCGATCAGCGAGCCGGCGTAGATCAGCATCCGGGTCGAGAGGCCTTCGTCGAGACCGTGGCCCTTGAGGTTGCGGGCTCGCTCGCCGATGTGGACCAGGTTCTTCGCCACATCCAGGGAAACCCCGGATTCATGGGCGACGATCTCGGCCTCGGTG
>CAZONS010000489.1:0-2320 GCA_964581195.1 uncultured Thiobacillus sp.
CCGCCGTGGCCGCCTGCGAGCGTTTCATCAGGCTCCATCCCCAACACCCCAATGTGGATTACGCCTATTACCTGAAGGGCCTGGCCAATTTCATGGAAGACACCAGTGTCCTCGCCCGTCTCGCCGATCAGGACATGAGCGAACGCGACCCCAAGTCGGCGCGCGAGGCATTCGACGCTTTCAAGGAACTCGTCACCCGTTTCCCGGAAAGCCGCTACGCCGCCGATTCGGCCGGCAGGATGCGTTATCTGGTCAACAACCTGGCCTCGCATGAAGTGCGGGTGGCGCGCTACTACTACAAGCGCGGCGCCTATCTTGCGGCGGCTGCGCGCGGCAAGTACGCGCTGGAAAACTACCGGCAGGCCCCCGCCCTGGAAGAAGGACTGGCGATCATGGCAAAGAGCTATGACAAGCTGAACCTGCCCGACCTGCGCGATGACACCCTGCGTGTGCTCAAGCTCAACTTCCCCAACAGCCCCTACGTGGCCGGCGATGGTCCGGTACAGGCCAAGCCGTGGTGGAAGCTTTGGTAGAGAAGCGGGTACAAGGCCCAAGGGGCAAGGGGCAACGAACACCGGGACTGTCCTTGCCCCTTGCCACTTGAACCTTGTCGCTTGAATGGTCGCCCACGCCCTTACCCTCGCCTCCAATGACGCCGAATCCTGGCTGGCCAGCCTGGATTCGGTGTATTCGGACGCTCAGCGCGAGGTGCTCCGGCTGGCTTTGAACTGGCTGGCCGATCACGCGACAGGGGCGATGGCGGATACCGGCGCCGACCTGGCCGAGCATAGCCTGGGTACGGCGGCCCTCCTTGCCGGCATGCGCTTCGACGCCGAGACGGTGGCGGCCGCCTTGCTCTGCGCGCTCCCCGACGAGGCCCTCGCCCGGGACAAGCTGAGCAAGGTGTTCGGCCCGCATCTCACCAGCCTGGTCGAGGGCGCCGCCAAGCTGACGCGAATGGATCGCCTGTTCACCGAACTGGCGGCGGAAGGCGGTCAGAGCGAGGCGCTGCGGCAGATGCTGCTGGCGATGACCGACGACATCCGCGTGGTCCTGATCAAGCTGGCCGAGCGCACCCAGGCCCTGCGCGAGCTGGCCAATGTCTCGGCCGGCGAGGATGAACTCCTGCGCCGCAAGATCGCCAGTGACGTGCGCGAACTCTATGCGCCGCTGGCCAACCGGCTCGGCGTCTGGCAGCTCAAGTGGGAACTGGAAGACCTCTCCTGTCGCTACCTGGAGCCGGAGACCTACCGTCATATCGCGAAATTGCTGGATGAGCGTCGGCTCGACCGCGAGTGGTATATCGAGCAGGTGATCAAGCAGCTGTCCGAGGCGCTGGAGGCTGACGGCATCCACGGTTTCACCATCAATGGCCGGCCCAAACACATCTCCAGCATCCTCGCCAAGATGCGCAAGAAACACCTGTCCTTCGACGAGGTCTACGACGTCCGCGCCCTGCGCGTGCAGGTGCGTGACGTCAAGGATTGCTTCCACGCCCTCGGCCTGGTGCACAGCCTCTGGCAGCCGATTCCCGGCCAGTTCGACGATTACATCTCGCGGCCCAAGGGCAACGGCTACAAGAGCTTGCACACCGCCGTGGTGGGGCCGGAGAACAAGGCGCTGGAAGTACAGTTGCGCACCTTCGACATGCATCAGGAAGCGGAGCTGGGGGTGGCCGCGCACTGGCGCTACAAGGAAGGCGGCAAGTCCCAGGGGGAGGCGATCCAGGACAAGATCGCCTGGCTGCGCCAGATCCTGGCCTGGAAGCAGGATGTCAGCGAGGCGGAGGGCGAGGGCGGCGTCCACGAGGAAGCCCACCAGCTGGCGCAGCACTTCCGCAACGAGCTGTTCCAGGACGAGGTGTACGTCCTGACTCCGCAGGGCAAGGTGGTGGCGCTGACGGCCGGTTCCACCCCGCTCGATTTCGCCTATGCCGTGCATACCGAACTCGGCCATCGCTGCCGTGGCGCCAAGGTGGACGGCAGCCTGGTGCCGCTGGATACCGCGCTGAAAACCGGCCAGCGGGTGGAAATCCTCACCGTCAAGCAGGGCGGTCCCAGCCGCGACTGGCTCAACCCGCACCTCGGGGTGCTGAAGACCGCGCGCGCGCGGGCCAAGGTGCGGCAGTGGTTCAAGCAGCAGGACCACGACACCCATGTCCAGGAAGGCCGCGCCCTGCTCGAGCGCGAGTTGCACCGGCTCAACCTGAACAACGTCAATCTCGACAAGCTTGCCACCCGGCTCAAGTTTCCCAGCCTGGACGAGCTCTGCGCCGCCCTCGGTCGCGGCGACCTCGGCAGTGGCTCACTCGACCGCGCCC
>CAZONS010000490.1:0-2318 GCA_964581195.1 uncultured Thiobacillus sp.
TTGAGGTCGGTATCCATGATGAAGGCGAACTCATAGGCCGGGCCGTAGCAGGACGCGCCCTGCACCGCGCCGACGACGATGGGGCCGGGGTCCTTGACGAAGTCATCCCAGGCCTTGCCGGATTCCACCGCATGCTCGACGTGGCAGATCGACTGGGTGTGGCCTTTCGGGCCCAGGCCTTCCACTTCGTCGAAAGCCAGCTTGGGGCCGGTGGCGATGATCAGGAAGTCATATTCCAGTTCGCGGCCGTCATTCAGTTCCAGCACGTTGCGCTCGGGGTGGACGCGCTTGGCGCCCACCGAGATGAAATCGATGTTCTTCCTTTCCAGCAGCGGGCCGATGTCCAGCGAGATGTCGTCGCGCGTGCGCCAGTTGACCGCGACCCAGGGGTTGGAAGGGGTGAAATGGAAATACGGGGCGTTGGAAACGACGGTGATCCTGTCTTCCGCGCGGGCCTTTTCGCGCATTTCATAGGCCATGGGCATGCCGCCGATACCGGCGCCGAGAATGACGATACGTGCCATTGGGGTGTGTTCCTTTGATGAGCGGGGGGTTACCAGACGAAGACGCGGGCCATCGCTTCCAGCCCTTCCTCGACGATCTGCTGCAGGTCTTCCGGACAGTCTTCCCGCTCCAGCGCGAAGGTGGTGTAGGCGGAAAGACTCTTCAGGGCGCAGGCGATCTTCGCCACCTCGTTGGCCACCTCCGGGCTCATCGCCACATCGGGCTGCAGGTTCCAGTTCTTCTTGTCCACGGTCATGTCTCCATCCTCATAGCGGTTTGGGAGCGATCCCTATCGCAAGGGTCATGCCAGGGCATGATTGGCCCTGACACCTGGAAAACCGGGGGGTGGGGCGGCGGAGAACGAGAAATGTCATGACAGTCCGGACATGTCGCCGTTACGATCTGTCATGACATGTTCCGGAGCCGTCATGCCCCACGTCGACCTGCACAGCCTCATCGAAACCAACGAACGCCCCTTCGTGGTGATCGACCGCGACTACAGGATCATCGCCGCCAATTCCGCCTATTGCCGCCAGTACGGCATGGCCCGCGAAGAGGTGCTGCGCCGCCGCTGCCATGAGGTCTCCCATCACTCGCCCCGGCCCTGCCACGAGCACGGCGAGCTGTGCCCGCACCTCGCCCTGTTTTCCAGCGGCGAGGCGACCGAGGTCCTGCACACCCATTACGACGGCGAGGGCCATGCCGCCCGCGCCCGCATCAAGGGCCATGCCATCCGTGGCGTCGGCGGCGGCCTCTATCTCGGCGAAGTGGTCTACCCGCTGGAGGCGGAACTGCCGCTGGGCTGCGAGGAAATGCGCATGGTCGGCCACTCGCCCGCCTTCCTGTCCTGCATCGACAACCTGGCCCGAGCCGCGGAAGCCGATGCCTCGGTGCTGCTCTACGGCGAGAGCGGCGTCGGCAAGGAACTGGCGGCGCGCTTCCTGCACGAGCGCTCGCCGCGCGCCGGCAAGCCGTTCATCGCCATCAACTGCGCGGCGGTGCCGGAAGCCATGTTCGAGAACGAACTGTTCGGCCACGAGCGCGGCGCCTACACCGGCAGCGCCGGCCAGAAGAAAGGCCTGTACGAACTGGCCGACGGCGGCACCCTGTTCCTCGACGAGGTGGCCGAGATCCCTCTGACCCAGCAGGCCAAGCTGCTGCGCGTGCTGGAAACCGGCGAGTTCCGCCGCGTCGGCGGCACCGCCACCCTGCGCGCCGATGTCCGCCTGATCGCCGCCACCAACCGCAACCTGCTCGACTGGGTCGACCAGGGCCGCTTCCGCGAGGACCTCTACTACCGCGTCGCCGGCATCGACGTCGCCCTGCCCGCCCTGCGCGAGCGGCGCGAGGACATCCCGGCCCTGGCCGAGGTCCTGCTCGCCCGCCTCGCCGGCCCGGTGCACTGCCACCTGGACAAGGCCGCCATCCAGAAACTGAAGCGCTATCCCTTCCCCGGCAACGTGCGGGAACTGCGCAACGTCCTGCAACGGGCGCTGCTGCACTGCCGCGACGGAATGATCGGCGCCGGCGACATCGTCTTCCAGCAAGAGGCCTTCGACAGCGATGCGCTGCCGCCACCGCCCCGCGCGCCGCGCGCCAAGCGCTCCGACCCCAGCCTCAAGGCGGCGGAAAAGGCCTACATCCAGGAACTGCTCGCCCGCCACGACGGCCACCGCCGCACCGTGGCCGACCAACTCGGCATCAGCGAGCGCACCCTCTACCGCAAGCTGGAGCGGCACGGTTTGAAGTAGCGCCGCCGCACGTTTCCACGTCACCGATCCAACGGACTCACCACCCCACGCCCACCCTTGTTC
>CAZONS010000491.1:0-2316 GCA_964581195.1 uncultured Thiobacillus sp.
TGTAGGCGTTGACGTAGTTGGCATTGAGCACCCGCGCCGAGTAGGGCATTTGCGGCCGGTGCGACTTGCCCCAGAGGCCGCCGCCGACATCCGCGACGTAGCGGTTGAGGCCGGCGTCCTGGACGGCGCCCAGGTCGGCGGAGAACTGGTTGGGCGACTGTTGCCTGTCGAGACTCTTCTCCTGCGCCTCGGACATGCCGACCAGGGTTTTCTCTCCGGTGACCGGATCGACGGCGCAGCCGCCGAGCGGCAGCAGCGCGGTTGCGCCGGCGGCGCCCATGAGCCAGAGGAAGTCGCGGCGGGAGAGGGGGCCTTCGAGGCTTCGGGGTAGGTGGGGGGGGACAAGACGGGTCATGGCGCAACTCACTTCAGGGAAACGATGCCGTTACTTTGCCAGAATCCGGCGATGTTGCAGGTGATCTTCCCCACCTCTCAGAACGGCGGCGGACTGTTGAAGGTCAGCGGTGTCGCCCGGAAGGGGTGGATCAGGGACAGCTCGCAGGCATGCAGCAACAGCCGCGCGGCGCGCGCCTGGGCGGCTGGGGAGGCGTAGAGGGTGTCGCCGAGAATGGGGTGGCCGAGCGACTGCATGTGCACGCGCAACTGGTGCGAGCGGCCGGTGATCGGCTCCAGGTCCACTCGGGTCGCCGGCGCGCCGCCTAAATCACCGGGCGGGTGCGGTCGCCAGCGGGTGCGGCTGGGCTTGCCGGCCTGGTGATCGACGATGTGCAGGGGCCGGTTCTCCCAGTCCAGGCACAGCGGCAGGTCGACCAGGCCCCAGCCGTCGACGCTGTCCGGCGCGGCTTCGAGGACGCCATCGACGATGGCGACATAACGCTTGTGCACCTGGCGCGTCTCGAAGGCGCGGTTGAGCGCGCGCTGCGCCTCGATGCCGCGCGCCATCAGGAGGATGCCGGAGGTGTCGTAGTCGAGCCGATGCACGATCAGGGCGTCGGGCCAGCGCGCCTGGACGCGGGCGGAGAGGCAGTCCTGCTTGTCCGGGCCGCGCCCGGGCACGGACAGGAGGCCGCTGGGTTTGTTGAAGACGAGCAGGGCGTCGTCCTGGTAAAGAATGTCCATCATGGTGTTGTGAATGTCGTCGAGCCGGTAATCATGCCCGTTGGCCGCGAATCGCGCTCATGCTGTTTCTGCACGAATCCGGCGCGCGCGCGGGTAAAATCGCCGTTTCTTCGAAATTTCAGGTGTTTCCGTCATGTTCTCCGCCGCCCAGACCCTCGCCGTCACCGATCCCGAACTGTGGTCCGCCATCCAGAGCGAAGCCCACCGCCAGGAAGAGCACATCGAGCTCATCGCCTCGGAAAACTACACCAGCCCGGCCGTGATGGAGGCGCAGGGTTCGGTGCTGACCAACAAGTACGCGGAAGGCTATCCCGGCAAGCGGTATTACGGCGGCTGCGAGTTCGTGGACATCGCCGAGCAGTTGGCGATCGACCGGCTGAAGAAGCTGTTCGGGGCGGAGGCCGCCAACGTCCAGCCCAATTCCGGCTCGCAGGCCAACCAGGCGGTGTTCATGGCCTTCCTCAAGCCCGGCGACACCATCATGGGCATGAGCCTGGCCGAGGGCGGCCACCTGACCCACGGCATGGCGCTCAACATGTCCGGCAAGTGGTTCAACGTCGTCGCCTACGGTCTCAACGAGAAGGAAGAGATCGACTACGAGGCGATGGAAGCCAAGGCCCGGGAGCACAAGCCCAAGCTGATCATCGCCGGCGCCTCCGCCTACGCCCTGCGCATCGATTTCGCCCGCTTCGCGAAGATCGCCAAGGAAATCGGCGCCATCTTCATGGTCGACATGGCGCACTACGCCGGTCTCATCGCCGCCGGCGTCTATCCCAACCCGGTACCGCACGCCGACGTGGTCACCTCCACCACCCACAAGACGCTGCGCGGCCCCCGTGGCGGCATCATCCTGATGAAGGCCGAGCACGAGAAGGTGATCAATTCCGCCATCTTCCCCGGCCTCCAGGGCGGCCCCCTGGAGCATGTCATCGCCGCCAAGGCCACCGCCTTCAAGGAAGCGGCCGGCAAGGACTTCAAGCGTTACCAGGAGCAGGTGGTGGCGAACGCCCTGGTGATGTGCAAGGTGTTGGCCGAGCGCGGCCTGCGCATCGTCTCCGGGCGCACCGAATCGCATGTCTTCCTGGTCGACCTGCAAGCCAAGAACCTGACCGGCAAGGACGCCGAGGCGGCGCTGGGCCGCGCCCACATCACGGTGAACAAGAACGCCATCCCCAACGACCCGCAGAAGCCCTTCGTCACCAGCGGCATCCGCATCGGCACCCCGGCGATGACCAC
>CAZONS010000492.1:0-2288 GCA_964581195.1 uncultured Thiobacillus sp.
AATCCTTCCGGCCTGGAGAGCGGCCAACCCAGGCTGAGGTCGTAGGCCAGATTCGCTGCACGACCTCGCAGTCCCACCGCCACGCCGACGAGACTGGTACGCGATAGGCCTCGGGCACTCGGTCCAGTGATGCGCCCGGCATCCAGGGCGAGATAGGTCTCGAGTCCCGAAATTGGAAAAAGGGAAAGGTCGTTGCGCCAACTGCCTCCGGACTCCGCGGAAAGCGTTCGCTCACCATCGAAGCCGCGAACACTGTATCGCCCGCCGAGTGCGACAAACTCCGAGGGCGGCAAATGGCTTCCGCCGTTTTGCCAACCCAGAAACGCTTGATAACGCCAGGAATAACCCGCCACCTTACCCTGTCGGCTCGCGCTCAACTGCAGGGAAGTCACTTGATAACGGCCATCCCAATCCGGTACGCCGAGCAGGATGCCATCGTTTTGCGACCAGAATGGAAGACTGCTCTTGTAGCCGGCGGTCGCGCCGACAGACCAGACACCCAGGGTATGCGTATGGCTGTGCGCCAGTTCCCAGCCCACCATGTCACGGCTCTGCACGCGGATCTCGATGCCGTCGATGTAGTTCTTGCTGACTTTTCGGAACAGTTTCATCCGCGTCCGACCCTTGTATCGCCCGGAGCGGTAGGGCGTGAGGGCCAGGCCCGCTTCCAACGTATGACTGTTTCCGGAGTACTCGATGGGGGCGTTGTAACCCTCCGCCGTCTGCTTGTAATAGGACTGGCTGGCTCCAAGTTGGGACTGAAAATAGCCCATGGGCAGAGACCATTGCAGTCCGGCACCGCGATTCGCCAAAGCGGAATCCTGCCAGTTGGCATTGTTGTTGAGCGTCAGGGCCAGTGTGTCGTAGAGGCCGAGCGGCGAGTCGATCCCAAGGCTGGCGGTGATCCTGTTTTTCCCGCTAGCGCGCGTGCCGGCGTCGTCGATACCGATACTGGCTTGCCAGCGGCTTTCCGAACCATGACGGATGATCAGGTTCGATTCGCCCAAAGCATGCCCCGGCAGGATATCGATCGTGACCCCCGCCTCGCTGGGAAGGCGTAACAGGTTTTCCAGACTCTGGTCCAGGTCGCGCTGGTTGAGTAAATCGCCGCCGCGCGTCGCCAAAGGCATTGCGAGCCGCCCTGGCGCATCGCCCTGTTCCAGGATTTCGCCGACCCGACCAGGAATGACCTGGACCAGCAGTGTGCCGTCAGCCAGATTTTGCCTGGGCAAAACCACGCGGCTTGTTACGAAACCGCGTTCCAATAATTGCAGCGTCAGGAAATCCCGAACCCGCTTGAGGCCCGCCACACCAAGGCAGTGGCCGATGAGCGCCTCGGTTTGAGCGGAAAGCCACGGGAAATCGGCACCCCCTTCGAAATTGATCCGGTCGATTCGAAAACAGGGGGTTTCCTCGACGAGGATGCCGCCGCCATCTTCTCTCCCGGGCATGGCGCTCATGTGGTCAACCTGATGCGTGGCACGATCAAGCGCTTGTTCAATCTGGATGTCCTGGCGCCGTTGCAGGTCGATCCCGGGGCCTGCTTCCGCGAAGGCCACACTTATCGGGGTACAGATCAACAGCAGGCGCAAGCTCAGCGTTACCGCGCGCGCACGAAGGAAGGACGAACAAACGCCCCTGACCATTTGTCTGGAATACCTGCCCTGGAATACCACCTGAAGCTCCGCTTTCTACGGCTTGTTTGTGGCGCGAATATATCAAGCCGAACGAGCATGCCAATAGTTGAAATTGATATTACTCATACACGGCGCCGTCACATTGCGACCTAATCCGGCCACGTCCCCGCACAATCCGGCCAGACACAGGCCAGGCGCGGACCGAGGAGACAGCGATGCAGGATGCGGATGCGTTTTACCGGCGCTCCATCAGCGACCCCGAGGGGTTCTGGGGCGAGCAGGCGGCTTTGATCGACTGGCACGTGCCACCCGCGCGCGTGCTGGAGCAGCCCAACCCGCCCTTCCGGCAGTGGTTCGTCGGCGGCGAGACCAATCTTTGCCACAACGCGGTGGATCGCCACCTGGTGGCGCGCGCCGAGCAGCCCGCCCTGATCTATCTCTCCAGCGAGACCGGCGAGGCACGCCACTACAGCTATGCCGAGCTGCACCGCGAGGTGAACCGCTGTGCCGCGGTCCTGCAAAGCCTGGGCGTGAAGAAGGGCGAGCGGGTGGTGATCTACATGCCGATGATCGCCGAGGCGGTGTTCTGCATGCTCGCCTGCGCCCGTCTCGGCGCCGTGCATTCCGTGGTGTTCGGCGGTTTCGCGGCGC
>CAZONS010000493.1:0-2288 GCA_964581195.1 uncultured Thiobacillus sp.
GGAAATAGACATCGTCGAGGCGTTTCCATAGCGCTTCTTCCGCGCCCGGTGGGTAGCCATAGAGTCGCAGTTGCGCGCGCGCGCTCTCCTTTTTCTCTTCCACGCTGTCGATCACCGGGCTGCCTTGTTCGAGGACATGGCGTGCGGCCAGATAGAGTTCGCGGGTCAGTTTCTCCTTCCAGGCGTTCCAGACCTTGGGGCTGGTGTCACGGATGTCGCAGACGGTCAGGAGATAGAGCGAGGTCAGGCGTTTGACGTCGCCGCAGCGCGCCGCGAAGGCGCGGATGACCTCCGGGTCGGAGAGGTCCTGTTTCTGGGCCGTTTGCGAGAGTGTGAGGTGTTCCGCCACCAGCCAGGCGACGTGGTCGGCCTCTTCGACAGACAGGCCATGGCCCAGGCAGAAACGGCGTGCATCGAGCGCGCCGAGGCTGGAATGATCGCCGCCGCGGCCCTTGGCGATATCGTGGAAGAGCGCCGCCAGATAGATCAGGTCGTGGCGCTCGCACGCGCGCATCAGCCGATGCGCGAGGGGAAATTCGTGGGCAAATTCGTTGAGCGCGAGTCGGCGCAGGTTGCGCAACACCATGAGGGTGTGCTCATCCACGGGATAGATATGGAATTGGTCGTGCTGCATCTGGCCGGTGATGCGTCCGAACAGCGGGATGTAGCGACCGAGAATGCCCAACTGATGCATCAGCTTGAGGGCACTGCTGACGCCATGCGGTTCGCGCAGCAACGCGAGAAAACGAGCGTGGTTCCCGGGGTCGCGGCGGAAATCGGCATTGATCCGGCGGCCCGCGCGCGCAAGCGCGCGCAGCAGGGCGGGGGTGCAACCGGCCAGGGTGTGCTCACGTGCCAGTACCAGGAAGACGTCCAGGAGCCGGCCTGGTTCGTCCAGGAGCCAGGCTTCGTCCGCGTCGAGCGACTTGCCCGCCACGCGCAGGCCTGGGCGCCCCGGCAGGTCGCGCGCGGGCGCGGGGGGGTGCAGGCGGTTGCGCAGCTCGCCCAGGACCAGGTGGTTGATCAGGCTGATCCGGCGGGAGGCGCGATAGTAGCGTTGCATCAATCGTTCCGAGGCGCGCCGGGTGCCGTCGGCGTGGACGCCCATTGCGGCGGCGATGCGCTCCTGGAATTCGTAGAGCATGCGGTCCTCGCGCCGATTGATGGCGAGGTGGAGACGAATCCGCATATTGGAGATCAACCGGTAATCTGTGGTGAGCGCGCGCGCTTCCGCCTCGCACATGACGCCGGCACGCACCAGGTCGCCGAGATGGTGGCCGGGCCTTGTCGTCAGTCCCGCCGCGCGGCAGACCCAGAAGATGTTCTGGATGTCGCGCAGGCCCCCGGGGCTTTCCTTGAGATTGGGCTCCAGCAACAGCGCGACTTCGGAATGGCGGCCATGGCGGGCCTTCTGCTCCAGCGACTTGGCCTGGAAGAACGCATTCGTATCCATCTGCGCGGCCAGGCCTGCCCGCATCCGCTCGAACAAGGCGGCGTCACCGGCCAGATGGCGGGCTTCCAGGAGGTTGGTCTGGATGGTGATGTCGCCGGCGGATTCGCCGAGGCACTCGGACAGGCGGCGCACGCTGTGGCCGATGGGCAGGCCGACATCCCAGAACAGGCCGATCAGGGACTCGAAACGATTGATTTCGGGGTCCGGCAGGGTGTCGTCGAGCAGGATCAGGAGATCGACATCCGAATGCGGGTACATCTCGCCGCGGCCGTAGCCGCCGACCGCGACCAGCGCGGCCTGCTCCGGCAGGTCATGCGATCGCCAGATATCGCGCAGCACGTCATCGGTCAGTCGGGTCAGGCCATCCAGCAGGGCGTGCGCGCGATGCTGCTCCTCATAGGCGGCGAAGAGGGCGGCGCGTCCCGCCTTCAGGGTGTTTCGCCAACGGCTGGCGTCAGGAGCCGTCATGGTTGCTGTCTGGCGTTGCCGACGTTCATGCGCTGATGAAAGCCGGTGGCGGCGGACATTCCGCGGACAGGGTCAGCACCTCGTAGCCGGTTTCGGTGACCAGGACGGTGTGCTCCCACTGCGCGGACAGGGAGTGGTCCTTGGTCACCACCGTCCAGCCGTCGCCCAGGACGCGGATGTCGCGACGGCCGGCGTTGATCATGGGCTCGATGGTAAAGATCATGCCGGGTTCGAGAATCGGGCCCTCGCTGGCCTTGCCGTAGTGCAGCACCTGCGGCTCTTCGTGAAAGCCGCGGCCGATGCCGTGACCGCAGAACTCGCGCACCACCGAATAGCCGTTGGTTTCCGCATGTTTCTGGATGGCGGC
>CAZONS010000494.1:0-2283 GCA_964581195.1 uncultured Thiobacillus sp.
ATCACCTTGGCGCGGAAATAGAAGGCCGACGGCTGCGAGGGCGAGCCAGAGCTGCCATCGTTCGCGGTGATCTTGAACGCATAGTCGCTGTCACTGTCGAAGGCCGCGATCAGCGCGTCCTGACCAGCGTCGGAAGCGTCGAAGCCGACCGTCAGTTCGACCGTGCCGGCGTCATAGCTGGTCTTGAACTTGCGGACGCGGCGATCACTCAGCGCGGTGAAGGTCGTCGAGCCTGCGGTATCGCCGAACTGGCCGAGGTTCTCGACCTCGCCGATTGCGGTATACGACAGGGCCTCGAACTCAGCCTGGCTGTCGGTGCTGTCGGTAACTGCCGGGCCGATGAAGATGCGGCTACCGGCGGCGGTCTGTACTGCCATGTCTGCCTCCTGTGGCAATAAAAAAGCCGCCCGAGTGGCGGCCCTGGTACCCCGCTGCCGGGGATTTCAGTGCTGGGTGATCACCTTCACGGTGACACGGCCCATTCGCGTTTCATTGCCTGGCTCGCGCGAGCTGCCTTTGCGGATGACCGAGGCGCGAACCATCGTGCCAGTCTCGAGCGGTAGGCGCCTCTGGTGCAGCAGCCGATCGATCTCGGCGATGATGTCCCAGACTTCCTTGCTTCCCTTGTAGGTCGACCAGACGTTCAGATAGACGAAGCGGTCATCTTTCCGGCTCGACAGAAAGTCGGTGGCGGATGCGATCTGAGCGTCGATGGTGACATACGGGTAAGTCGGACTTGCCGGAACTTGGTCATAGACCGGGACCAGCGTGCCCGGCGAACCGTTGATCGTGATCACGTTGTTCAGGGCCTGATAGATGGCCTTCTGAACGGCATTCGACGGGTCAGACATGGCCGAAACCGCCCCTTATGGCGCGCTGCACGGCATCCTGAATGCGGCGCGCGATGGAGGTACGATTGACGTCCAGCGCCGGCGCGATGAACGGGCGCGGCATCATGGGCGGGATATTCTTCTCGGCCGAACCCTTGGTCCCGAGCTCCAGAAAGCGGGCATAGAAGCCGTCGCGCTTGGCCTTCTTCGTCACCAGGCCGACGCGGACCGACAGGCCATCCGGCGAGACTTTCATCTCAAGCAGCGAAGCGAGATTGCCGGTTTCGCGCGGGACGTTCGCGAGCATGGTCTGATAAACTTCGGTTCCGGCCTCGACAATCTCGTCCTGCACTTCGCGCTTGATGTCCTGGGGCAGCTTGCGCAGCTTGCGCCGCAGCTCCGTGACGCCGCGCAGGCCGGATTTCTGGCGGGCGGTTGCCATCAGGTTGCGACCCCGAACTCGACATCAATCATCATTTCCAACGGCTGCGGGCCGGCATCGGCCGGAAACCGGATGTTGCCGGTCTTGCCGCGCCACACGACCCGGTCGGCACTGGTCAGCGTGGCCGTGCCACTGTCCCGCGGGATGGTCATGCGGTAGTTGCGCGGATTCTCGACCTGCTGCGCCATGTCGCGCTCACGCCCGGACAGCGGCTTGACCTCGCACCAGCGCGAGAAGATGGTCGCCCATGTCTCGATCTGGCCGCCGTAGCCGTCGTCGGTTTCGGTTTTTCTCTCGAACCGGACTCGCTGGTCGCGGGTGCTGGAACTCACGCCGCCCTCCGCTTCGCCGCAAATGCCGCGCGGCGCTTCTCAGCATAAGCAGGGTCTTTCCACAGCTCCCGCATCTTCGCGGCGTGCGCTGCGCGCCAGGCCGGGTCGGCATTCCGTCGCTTTGCCGCTTCACTCATTTTCGCCCGGACCTCTGGCTTGCTCTGCCCGGCCTTACACGCAGCGGCCGACTTGGCCCGGTTCTCCGGGTCCGCCATCCATTCCTTGACGCGGGCGCTTTGTTTTGCCCGCGCTTCCTCGGTGCCCCAGTACGACCGCGCCATTTCCTGTAGCCGCGCCAAGACTGCCGGATCGGCTTTCATGGAGGCGGCGCGTTGCTCGATGCGCCGGCGAGCTTCGGGCCTTGCCATTCCGCTCGCAGTGAGTGCGCTATGTTCCCGGCGCATCTCATTTGACCAGCCAGTGACGCCATCGCCGCCATCGGTTCGGTTTACAAGGGGGCCAGCGCCACAATCTGC
Source organism: uncultured Thiobacillus sp. (assembly GCA_964581195.1). Lineage (GTDB taxonomy): Bacteria > Pseudomonadota > Gammaproteobacteria > Burkholderiales > Thiobacillaceae > PFJX01. Next base: position 2,081 of record CAZONS010000494.1, read on the forward strand.
GCGGCCGAGCATTGCGATAAGCTTGCGCTCGGCCGCCTTTGCCGCCTTGTCGTCGGCGTACCGGGCGACGATTTCCTTGCCAATTGAGCCACCTGCGCCCCAAATCTTCCGAATGATGTTGGCCCGGTGCGATTTCTCGCCCTGCCTTGCACGCACCTCGTGCCGATCAATGCGGTTCCCGCTGCCCATGCCGACATAGAAGG
>CAZONS010000495.1:0-2271 GCA_964581195.1 uncultured Thiobacillus sp.
CCCGCCAGTAGCGCCGCTCCACATCCCGCGCCCGTTCCACGGTCACCCCTTCGCGCCCCAGGCGCAGGGTGATCGCGCCCTCGCGGTCGGTGCGCCAGATCGGCGCGCCCAGCGCCCGGTAACGCGCCAGGACTTCCGGGTGCGGATGGCCGTAGCGGTTGCGGTGCCCGACCGGAATGACGAAATGGCGGGGGCGAACGGCGGCGAGAAATTCCGCCGTGGAGGAACTGGAACTGCCGTGGTGCGGCACCACCAGCACCTCGGCGGCCAGCGGCTGGGCGCGCTCGCGCAGGTTCATTTCCGACAACCGTTCGATGTCGCCGGTGAGCAGGACGCCGGCATGCGCCGTGTCCACCCGCAGCACGCAACTGCGTTCGTTGTCCGGGTAATTCGCCTGTGCGTAGTGATGCGCGGGCGGATGCAGCATCTGGAAGCGCACGCCATCCCACTCCCAGCGCAGGCCGGCGCGACACGCGATGGCATCGGGGCGCGCGGCGAGTATGGCCTGTCCGTTCTCGCCCAGGCTGGCGCCCGGCACCCCCGCCAGCGAGGTCAGCAGCCAGGCGGGGCGATGGCTGGCGAGCAGGGCGAGCGTGCCGCCACTGTGGTCGATGTCGTCGTGGCTGATGACCAGGCCATCGAGGCGATCGATGCCGAGGCTCCAGAGATAGGGCGCGACGACGCGGGCGCCGGCATCCTCGCCGGAAGCGAAACGCGGCCCACTGTCGAACAGCAGGCTGTGCCGCGCCGTGCGCAGCAGCACGGCCTCGCCCTGGCCGACGTCGAGCGCGGTCAGCCAGAGTTCGCCCGGCGCCGGCGCCGGCAGGCGGGGGAAGAACAGCGGCAGGAACAGGAACAGCCCCAGCCACCTTGCCGGCACGCCGCGCGGCAGCAGGAGCAGGGCGGCGCCGAGCAGGGCCGGCAGCAGCGCGGCGGGGCCTGGCGCGGCGGCATGGAACACCGGTTGCGGCAGTCGCGCCAGCCCCTCCAGCCCGGCCATGACCACGGCGACGACGGCATGCGCCAGCGCGGCCGGCGCCTCCCAGGGCAACACCGCCGCCAGCAGGCTGGCCGGCACCGCGACCAGGCTGATCAGCGGGATGGCGAAGGCATTGGCCAGCGGCGACACCAGTGACACCTCGTGGAACAGCAGCAACAGGGCCGGGGTGAGCGCCAGGGTCACCGCCCATTGCGCTTCCAGCCAGGCGCGCCAGGTCGGCGGCGGGCGCAGGCGGCCGCCGCCGACCCAGAGCAGCGCCGCGACGGCGCCGAAGGAAAGCCAGAACCCGGGCGCGAACGCCGCCCAGGGATCGATCAGCACGACGCTCGACAACGCCGCCGCGAGCAGGCGCGAGGGACTGCCATTGCGGTCGAGCAGCGCCATCAGGGCGGCGCCGGCGAGCATGTACAAGGTGCGCTGCGCGGGAATGCCGAAACCGGCCAGCGCGGTATAGAGGGCGGCGGCGGCAAAGCCGAGCAGCACACCGGCCTTGCGCGCCGGCAGGCGCAGCGCCAGCCCTGGAACGCGCCGCCAGAGCGCTTGCGCCAGGGCATACACCAGGGCCGAGAACAAGGTGATGTGCAGTCCCGAGATACTCATCAGGTGAGTGACCCCGGTCTGCCGGAACAGGGTCCATTGCGCCGCCGGGATGGCATCCTGCTCGCCCACCGCCAGCGCCCTCACGACCCCGGCGTAGGGCCGCTCGCCGAGGCTGTCCGCGAGATGGCCGCGCAGGGTTTCACGGGCGCGGTCGAGTTCCGCGCGCCAGGAGGCCGGGCAATCGGCGCTGGCGACCGGCGGGCCGACGATGCCGCCGCTGGCGCGGATGCCCCGCTGCAGCAGCCAGGCTTCATGGTCGAAACCACCCGGGTTGACGCTGCCATGCGGCCGGTACAGGCGTGCCGTGAGGCGCAGGCAGTCGCCGCCGCGAATACGCGGCACAGGCTCGCCCGGGCGGCCAAACCAGCCGAGCCGGACCCGTCCCGGCACCTCGGCGCTGGCCGCCGCCGCCACCGCGAACGGGAAACGCACACCGTTCGCGCTGGTTTCCGGCAGGTCGAGCACACGCCCGAGCAACACGACATCGCGCCCCTGCCAGTGTTCCGGCAGTTCTTCCGCGAGGCGGATGTCCGCGCGCCAGGCGGCGTAGAGAAAGCCGGCGGCGAGCGCGACCAGCAACAGGCCGGCCTGGCGAACCCAGCGTGGCGCCAGGAGCGAGAGCGTCAGCAACAACGGCAGCCCCCACGCCCAGGAGAGCGACGGCAGCGCCG
>CAZONS010000496.1:0-2267 GCA_964581195.1 uncultured Thiobacillus sp.
TGCGCGCGGAGGATCTCGACGCCCTGATCCGGATCGAGCGCGCCGCCTATCCCTACCCCTGGACCCTGGGCAATTTCCGTGACTGCCTGGAATCCGGCTATTCCTGCTGGGTGGGGGAAATCGAGGGGCGGATGGCGGGCTATTGGGTGATGATGATGGCGGTGGGGGAGGGGCACATCCTCAACTGCTGTGTCGCCCCCGCCTGGCAGGGGCGCGGCTTTGGCCGTGGCCTGGTGGAGCACCTGGTCGACACCGCCCGCCAGCACAACACCGAAGCGCTCTATCTGGAGGTGCGCCCGTCCAACACCCCGGCGGTGAGCCTCTACCAGCGCCTCGGCTTCGAGAGCATCGCCCTGCGCCGCGACTACTACCCGGCCGACCAGGGGCGCGAAGACGCGCTGGTGATGCGGATGATCCTGTGACGCTGGCGCGCGAGGAGGTCTACCGGGAACTCGGGCTGCTGCCGGTGTGGCGGTTGCGCGGAGCGGAAAATGTGGCGCCGGCGGTCGACGCCAGTGTGGCGGATGTGGCGCCGGCATCCCTGCCGGCGTCTTCTCCCCAACATTTGACTCAGGGCGTCCACAGTCGGGGCTACCTGCCGCACGTCAAAGCCAAGGGCGCCACCTACTTCGTCACTTTTCGCTTGGCCGACAGCCTGCCGGCCGCGGCGCTGGAATCCTGGGCGGATGCGCCGGAAGCCGAGCGGGCGCGTAATACGGAACGCTATTTGGATCAGGGCGCGGGGGAATGCCTCCTCGCGCGGCGCGAGTTGGCGGAGATTCTGCAACAAGCGCTGACCCACCACGCCGATAGACGCTACACCCTGCATGAGTACGTGGTCATGCCCAATCATGTGCACCTGCTGCTGACGCCGTTGGCCGGCCATACGCTGAGTGACATCCTGCACAGTATCAAGTCCTGGAGCGCGCAAAAGATCAACGCCTTGCTGAATCGGGTGGGCGGCACGTTATGGCAGCATGAGAGCTATGACCGGGTGGTGAGGGATGAAGACGAATTTCAGGCATTGCGCGCGTATGTACGCAGGAATCCGGTCAAGGCGGGCTTATGCGCTGAGGCGGAGGCTTTCCGCTGGAGCAGCGCGTGGAAAAGAGACGCCGGCAAGGATGCCGGCGCTACAGTTGAGCCGGCTGTAGCGCCGGCACCCTTGCCGGCGTCTTTGCCTGGCGAACCTCTGGACTGGCCCGAACTCGCCGCCGCCATCAAGGCCTGCACCCTGTGCGACCTGCACAAGAGCCGCACCCAGGGCGTGCCGGGGATGGGTGACGTCCATGCCGACTGGTTGTTCATCGGCGAGGCGCCGGGGGCGGATGAAGACCGCCTGGGTGAGCCCTTCGTCGGCCAGGCCGGCAAGCTGCTCGACGCCATGCTCGCCGCGCTGCGCCTGAAGCGGGGAGAGAACGTCTACATCGCCAACGTGCTGAAATCGCGCCCACCCGGCAACCGCGATCCGCAACCGGCGGAGGTGGCGGCCTGTCTGCCCTATCTGTTGCGGCAGATCGAACTGATCCAGCCGAAGCTCATCGTCGCGGTCGGCCGCATCGCCGCGCAGAACCTGCTGCGGACCGATACGCCGATCGGCAAGCTACGCGGGCGCGTCCACGAATTTCAGGGGGTGCCGCTGGTGGTCACTTATCATCCCGCCTACCTGCTGCGCAGTCCGGCGGACAAGGCCCGCGCCTGGGAAGATCTGGTGCTGGCGGCCACCACGATGCAAGGCTTGAAAGCCCGCGCGCCAGCCTGACATTACCCATCACGTCACTTAGGAGGAATCATGCGCAAATTGTTGAGCCATCTCGCGGTGCTGTTCCTGGTCGGCACGCTCTCCGGCTGCGGCTACAACACCCTGCAGGTTCAGGACGAGGCCATCAAGGCCGGCTGGTCGGAAGTGCTCAACCAGTATCAGCGGCGCGCCGATCTGGTGCCCAACCTGGTCAACACGGTGAAGGGCTATGCCGCGCATGAGGCCCAGGTGTTGACCGAGGTGACGGCGGCGCGCGCCCGCGTCGGTCAGATGTCGGCCAGCCCGGAACTGATCAACGACCCCGCCGCGCTGGAGAGATTCCAGGCCGCCCAGGGCGAACTCACGGGCGCGCTCTCGCGCCTGCTGGTGGTTTCGGAAAACTATCCGCAGCTCAAGGCCGACGCCGGCTTCCGCGACCTGCAGGCGCAGCTCGAAGGGACCGAGAACCGCATCACCGTCGCCCGCAACCGCTACATCAAGACGGTGCAGGAATACAACGTGACGG
>CAZONS010000497.1:0-2260 GCA_964581195.1 uncultured Thiobacillus sp.
TTCCTCAAGCGCGCGGGCAAGCAAGGCCAAGTGCCCGCGTTCCTGTTGCGCTTCATCGAGACCCCAACGGACGTGATGCCTGCCCTTGGCGATATATCGATCCAACTCCAGTTCAGACCATTCGCCCACCCGATCAGTAAAACGCTCATGGCCCAGGCTGGTGCCGTTATCGAACAGGGGCGAGAGTCGGCAGCCTCCGGGCTGGAATATCAGCCCCCAGTTGTCCTGATGTCGGTCTGTATTGCCGATCAGGGCGTCGAACACCAGGGCGTCCACCCACCATTGCCGCCATTCGGTGTGCAATAGCTTGCTTACCGTGAGGGTGCGCAGGAGCAAGGCGTTGTCCTTCATGTTGTGGCGCGTGCCCTTGTCCCGGTCGAAGTCCGGACGGATTTTCTGTAGAAAATCCCCCGCCATGACGAAGGATTCCTGTCCGTCCACGTAAAACCACTCGATCAGGGTCGCGGACAGCCCCGACTCTGCGTTCCAGGCGATGAAGGCCGGGGGCACCTCCAGACCCAACAGGCAGCCGACCCGATAGGCCACCACCTCCCCCCAGAATTGGTCTGGATAGCTACGCTTGGAACGCTTGAACAGATAGCGCCGGCTGGACAACAGAACGGGGTCCGGTGGAGGGCTCGGCGCGAACACCGCCTCCTTGGCCCGCGCGCCTTGCGGAAACACCCCGAATTCCGAATCCACCACCCAGTCGGATACATCGAATGCGGCCACCTGGATTTTGGCGAGGCGTGCGGTCATGGCTTGGCGCGGGCAGCGCGCCCCCGTTTGGGCTTGGCGGTCTGGGCGCGGGGGCTGGCGCGGAGGCGTTCCAGCAAGGCCGCGGCCGGTTCGTCGTCGGGGTCTTGCGACACCAGTTCGCCGCGAAAGGCCTTCGCCAGCAGCAGCGGGGTGAGGCGCTGGGCCTGGGCGCGGGCGGCGGTGTGGCGGGCTTCGATGCGGTCGGCGAGTTGGAACAGGGCTTCGACGCGGCGGACGATTTCGGATTGCTCGTCCATGGTAGGTAGAGGAACTTCAACTGCCTTTACGTCGGTTTGATTGATGCTTGCCTGGTTTACAGCGTGCTTAACGTTCTTCCGAAGTTGGGATAAGCCATCAAGCGAGCTCAAATAGCGGATGCAGTATTCCGGCAAGATTCGGTCATGAAAGAGGCGGATTCGCATCATGTTGCTCTCGAATACGCATGGCTCAGGTAATGCACGGATGAGGGCCGCCTTGCCGACATACGGCGGGCTATTTACTCGGTTGACGATGATGTCGCCAACGGACAAGCCATAGATTTCAGCCTCTGATGCACTAACTGCGAGCCGCTTCATGGCATTCCAATCAGTAACCTCTCCGTCATAGAACATGTCGATACGAAGTATCCCCGTGCCAGCCCCGTACGCTGATGCATGTTTGTAGAGGCCGTTTTGAGGTCCGTCGGCGATTAAAGAGCCAAGGGGCACACGCGCATACAAGCCATCAGTGCCGTTGCCCGGAGGCAGCGAAGCGGAATCCGGGGTTGGGGTGACTTGATAGCTCAGTTGCCCCGAGTCGCGGACGCAATTCCCGGATTCCGCCGAGGGCTCCATCCGGGCTACACGCTGGGCACGCCAATCCTCGGTCAACGCGCCCGAGGTGGCCGCCGTGAGGACAGCCTGCCGAAACCGCTTGAGCAAGGCGGGAATGGCGTCGAGGCGGTCGTTGCAGGCCTGGATGCGGGCAAGCAGTTTGTCGAGTTGGTCGGCGATGCGGGTTTGCTCGGCCGATGGCGCCAGTGGAACTGGATAGCCGCGAACGTCTTTCGAGCGAACTGCCGGGTACAGGGCTCCCTGCACGAGGGAAGACATAGCCTCGACGAATGCCTCGGTTCTTACCAAGTAGGCGATCCATCTCTGGTCGATTCCTTCCAACGGCCGCAATACATCAAACCCGGTGGAGGCAATTTGGCCGTCCAGCTCGGGCGGGACCAAGGCCACGGCATTCAAGTTTGGCCGGGTCATCGACACGAGGGTGTCGCCCTGCCGCACCTGTTTGCGTGCCCGACTCGGGGCATCCGCGCCGGATAGGCGTTGCGGAGCCACAATCGTTTTCGAGTTGCGATCCACCGATCCGATATCGATGTAAGTAATCTGCTCGTCGGCGGCCGGGATGCGTTGGCTGGCTTCGCCTGTAACCGAGGCAAGTGATACCCACGCCCAACCATCAGGCAGATGGCTCATGCCGCATCCCCTGTGGATGCCGTGCAAATCCCCCCTAG
>CAZONS010000498.1:0-2250 GCA_964581195.1 uncultured Thiobacillus sp.
CGAGCTGCGCCTGGCGCAAGGCCTCCGCCTTGTCCATCCGCTTCAGGTTGACATAGAAGGCGCGCATCAGATCGGCGGTGGCGGCGTCGTCCACGCTCCAGTAACTGGCCAGCAGGGAACGGGCACCCGAGTAGAAGAAGCCGCGCACGAAGCCGACCAGATCGTCACCCGGACTGCCCTGGCCCAGGCCGGTATCGCAGGCGCTGAGCGCGACCAGATTGGCGGCGAGGCGCAGGCTGTAGATTTCATCGACGCTCAGCACGCCGTCATTGACCGCATCCGGCGCCAGCAGAAGGTAGGATTTGAGCGGTTCGGCGGTACGGAACTTGCCATGACTGGCGAGGTGAACCACATTCGCGCGCCCCGCCTGGCTGCGCAGCGCGGTTTCCGAGGCGGCGCGGCGGGCGAGCACACGCGCATCGGGCAGGAGGTCGGCGATCGCGCGGGCCTCGCCTTCCGCATGCAGCAGATCGTTCGCCGCCAGGCCGGTGTCCGGATTCGCCAGGATGAGGGCGCCACCCTCGCCCGCGGGCATCGCGCGCAGCAGGGCGTCGACGTTGGCGCTGGGCAGGACGCGCAGGCTGTGGCCGCGGGCCAGCCAGTCCTTGCCGTCATGCAGGGAGGCGAAGGCCAGGTAATGCAGCGGCCCATGCGGCACCAGGACGAGACGGGAACGCAGGTTGCCCGCCACTGGCCGCAGCAGGCGGTCATAGAGGCGACGTGACAGGGCCTCGACTTCCGGTGAGCGAGCGGCCAGCGCGCGGCGGAATGCGTTCACCTGCTCGCCCAGGCGATCGCCGTCGAGCCGGACCGCCCGCACCGTGTCGCGATCCACCGCCAGGACATAGAGATCCGGACCGTTGGCGTAGTATTCCAGCAGGGTTTCGTCGGCGCCGAGGCCGCGCTGGATCGCCGCTGCATCGACGCCATAGATGGCGATCAGGCTGGCGAACATGGGGTCGGCCCGATACAGGGCCTGCCGCGCCTGTCTTGCCGCGTCGCCGAGATTCTCCTGGCGCGACCGCATCTGCATGCGCGACTCCCGCTCCAGCCGCGTGATGCGGCTGAACTGGTCGGCGGCGCCGCGCTCCAGATGCGCCGGCGGCGCCGCGCGCCATTTGCGCGCCAGAAGGTCGACCAGGGCGCGCGCCTTGGCGCGTTCGACATATTCCAGCATGTCCGGATAGCGGCCGAGACGGTAGAGGGTCTCCACCAGGTCCGCGTAGACCACCTGGCGATCGGCGGAAAACCCGATCTTGTTGGCTTCGGTATCGATGTGTTGCCGGTGTTCCTCGATCACCTCGACGGCCGCCTTGAAGTGCTCCGCCGCCGCCGCCAGGTCACCGGCGCGCCGGCTGAGACGACCGAGGTCATGGCGCAACTGCCAGTAGATCTCGCCGTTCTGGCGGATGTGAGCGGACCCGGCGAGGGCATCGAGCCGACGCCTGGCCTCCTCGTCGCGCCCACTTTCCAGCAGAGCCTTGCCCAGCATGTACTGGCGCGGCAGGTCCTGCCAGAGCCAGAGGTTTTCCCCGGTCAGGATGGCGCCGCTGAACACGCGATCGAGCAGCGCGCTGGCCTCGAACAGGAAGTCGCCGCTGAGCGCTCCGTAGGCCTTGTCGTACTCGCCCAGGGCCAGGTAGCAGCGCGCCAGGGCGAGCGACTTCGCGGTCTTGTAATCACTGCTGAACAGCCAGCCGGTGGACACTTTTTCAAGGCGTTTGACATAGTCCCGCGCGGCCGTCCGGTCCCCCACCCGGGTCAGGGCAAGGACCAGGGCGGAAAGCGCGTCGATTTCCACCAGCGTGCCTTCGCGTTCGCGGTCGTACCACTCGAGCGCCTGAGCCGCCGCGCTGATCGCCAGCATGTAATCGCCCAGTTCATTGGCGGATTCCGAGCGCAGGATGGCGGCATAGGGGGTCAGGTCATCGGCGCCGAACAGCCGCCCTTCCCGGTCCCCCTTCTGGATACGCGCATCCAGGCGATCCAGGCACTGCCCGAGCCGTTCATAGTTCTTGATCTTGTGATACGCATAGCAGAGCCCGTGCAGGTCGGCCGCGGAGGCGGTGGGTGATCGCAGCAGGCTTTCGTACTGGCTGGCCAGTTCCTCGTAACGGCCCTCGCCGATCAGGCCGATCTGCCGCTCGCCATCCGGCGCGGCCAGCGCCGTCGCCGGGACGAGGAGGGAGATCAGGAGGACGAGGAGGCGCATGTTCAGAACCAGTAACCGAACTCCAGATTGAAGCCGGT
>CAZONS010000499.1:0-2249 GCA_964581195.1 uncultured Thiobacillus sp.
GCGGCTGGTTGGTCAGCGCACCGGGCACGCCCACAGCCTGGTTGCCGGCATTGTTGAGGTCTTCCACGGTCTGCTGGCTGCGGATCGATTGCGCATCCGGCGTGGCGTTGGGCTTGTAGGTCTCGCTGGTGGCTTCGTCGATGGAGAAGTCGAGATCGGCGCGCACTTCCGCCTTGACGTTGCCGGCGCCGACGATGGGCGCGACGATGGCCTCGATCCGCTGCACGTAGTACGACTCCATCTCCTTGGTGTATTCGAGCTGGTTGGCGTTGAGGCCGCGCAGGGACTGGCTGTCGTTCTTGGCGGTGAGCAGGTCGCCGCTCTGGTTGACCAGGGTGACGCTGTTCGGGGACAACTCCGGCACGCTGCTGGAAACCAGATGCACGATGGACTGGACCTGGCCGGGATCGAGCGCGCGGCCGGGGTAGAGATTCACCAGCACGGAGGCGGAGGGGGCCTGCTTGTCGCGGATGAAGACCGAAGGCTTGGGAATGGCCAGGTGCACCCGCGCCGACTCCACCGGCGCCAGCGACTGGATGGTGCGCGAGAGTTCGCCCTCGAGGCCGCGCTGGAAGGCGAGCTGTTCCTGGAACTGGGTCATGCCCAGCTTCGGGCTGTCCATCAGTTCGAAGCCGACGGCGCCGCCCTTGGGGATGCCCTGCGCCGCCAGCTTGAAGCGCAGGTCGTAGACCTGGTCGGCGGGCACCATGAGGGTGCCGTTGGCCTCGGTCTTGTAGGGGACGTTCATCTGCTGCAGGGTGGCGGTCACCGTGCCGGCGTCACGCTCCGACAGGTTGGAGAACAGCACCTTGTAGTCAGGCGCGCCGCTCCAGAGGAAAAGGCCGACGATGAGCGCGATGGAGGCCGCCACGGCCGCCGCCAGCGTCGCCTTCCTGGCGGCGGGCAGCGCGTTGAAGCGGTGAGCTAGGGTATTGAGCGCCTCTTGGTATTGCAGGGCCATCCGTCAACCAACCCCATGCCTGTGAAGAAACCGTTGCGCGCGGTGGCGGGACACATCAGACGGACAGGCGAGGAGCGAATGCCGCCCAACAAGGCTATCGGGCCGCGCGACAGGTTTCTTCACAGGCCCTCAGACCTGCATGTTCATGACTTCCTGGTACGCGCTCACCAGCTTGTTGCGCACCTGAACCATGGTCTGGAAGGAGAGGCTGGCCTTCTGGAGGGAAAGCACGACATCCTGGAGATTGACTTCGGCGTTGCCCGCTTCGAACTGCCGGGTCAGCTGGCGCGCGTCCTGCTGGGTATTGTTGACCTCGTCCACGGCGGATTGAAGCAGCGCGGCGAAATCCTGGGAAGGCGCCGGCGCATTGGCGCCGGCGACGGGCGCGCTGGCGCCAGCCTGGGCGGCTACCGCGCGCAACTGGTTCACCATCAGATCAATCTCGTTCATCGCCTTGCCTCCTGAAACCGATTATAGGAGGTCATCTCCATCCAGATAGCCCGCTTCGCGGTATTGCTTGAGCTTGTGGCGCAAGGTTCGTTCACTCATGTCCAGTGCCTCGGCGGTGCCGCGCCGGGAACCGCCTAGACGCCGCAAGGTGCCGAGTATCGTTTCCCGCTCCACGTCCTTCAGGCCGAGATCGGTGGCGATCGGCGCTTCCCGGACCGCCTTGCCGGCCGGATCGCGCGGCAACAACAGGTGTTCGGGACCGACTTCCGTTCCGGGCGCCAGGATCATGGCGCGTTGCAGCACATTCGCTAGCTCGCGGATGTTACCGGGCCACCCATAGGCGGTCAATTCGGCCAGCGCCGCCTCGGAAAGGACGAAGCCTCCCCGGCCGACGATGCTTTCGTGCTGCTTGAGGAAATGCCGCGCCAGGGCGCCGATGTCACCGCGCCGCTGCCGCAGCGGCGGGATGTGGAGCGGGAACACATTGAGCCGGTAATAGAGATCTTCGCGAAAGTGGCCGGCCGCCACCCAGGCGGCGAGATCGCGGTTGCTGGCGGCGAAGACCCGGATATCGAGCTTGATCGGCGCCCTCCCCCCGACCCGTTCCACCTCCTTTTCCTGCAGCACGCGCAGAAGCTTGGCCTGGAGATTGAGCGGCAGTTCCGAGACCTCGTCGAGCAGGATGACGCCACCGCCCGCCTGTTCGAACTTGCCGGCCTGGGAACCGCTGGCGCCGGTGAAGGCGCCCTTCTCGTGACCGAACAGGGTGGGTTCGAGCAGGTTCTCGGGAATCGCCGCGCAGTTCACCGCGACGAACGGCCCCTGGGCGCGGCGGGAA
>CAZONS010000500.1:0-2231 GCA_964581195.1 uncultured Thiobacillus sp.
CATCAGGTCGAGGGCGGCGAGGTGGTGCATCTGACCCGGCATGGCCGGCCGGTGGCGGTCATTCTTTCCGAGGCCGAATATCAGGAATTGCGCGAACAAGCGGCGCCGCGCGGCGACCTGCTGGATTTCGTGCGGCGTTGGCGCGGCATGCTGCCCGGCGATTGGCAAGGCCTCAGCGACGGCGAGATCGACGCGGCGCGCGACCGCGCGCCGGGAAAGGATTTCGCATGGGAAACATGAGCTTTCTGCTGGACAGCACTATTCTGTCGGAACTCACCAAAACCGAGGCCAACGTCGGCGTCATGCGGGAACTGGCGCGGCATCGCGCCATCTGCGCCACCACCACGGTGGTCATGCACGAACTGGCCTATGGCGTGGCGCGCCTGCCCGACGGCGGGCGCAAGACGCGCTTGCGCGACTTCATCGATGGCCTGATGGATTGCGGCATGACGATCCTGCCCTACGACCTGGATGCCGCCCTCTGGCACGCGAACGAGCGGGCACGACTGGAGGCGGCCGGGTTGACCCCGCCCTTCCGCGACGGCCAGATCGCGGCCGTCGCCGCCAGCCGCAAGCTGACGCTGGTGAGTCGCAACCTGGCCGATTTCCAACATTTCCACGGCTTGTCCAGCGCGAGCTGGTTCACGGAGTAACGCGCACCATGCTGATGACCCACGGCTGGTTTGATACGCGACATCGAGCCCTTCGCCCGAACGCTGTCACCATCGGCAACTTCGACGGCATCCACCTTGGCCACCAGGCCATGCTGGCGCGTCTGACCGCGCGCGCGGCCTCGGTCGGCGCGGCGCCCACGGTACTGACCTTCGAGCCGCACCCGCGCGAGATCTTCACCCCGCAATCGGCGCCCACCCGCCTGACCTCCTTGCGCGAAAAGCTGGAGATCCTGCGCAACCTGGGGGTCGCGCACGTCCATGTCTGCCGATTCAGCAAGCCTTTCGCCGCGCTCTCGGCGGAGGATTTCGTGCGCCGCATCCTGGTGGAGGGACTGAAGGCGCGCTATGTGCTGGTGGGTGACGATTTCCGCTTCGGCGCCCGGCGCGCCGGCGATTTCGCCCTATTGGAACGCATGGGCCGCACGCATGGCTTCGAGGCCGAGGCGCTGCACACCATCGAGGCGGCCGGTCAACGCGCCTCCTCGACCGCGGTGCGCGAGGCGCTGGCGGCTGGCGACATGGCCATGGCCGCGCAACTGCTCGGCCGTCCCTATTCCATCTCCGGCCGCGTGGTGGGCGGCGACCAGCTGGGCCGCAAGATCGGCTATCCCACCGCCAACATCCAGTTGAAACACAACAAGCCGCCGGTGAAGGGCATCTTCGCGGTGCGGGTGCAGGGTCTGCGCGGTGACCCAGACTCGCCCGACTGGCCCGGCGTCGCCAGCCTCGGCACCCGCCCGACGGTGCACACCAACGGTCGTCCGACCCTGGAAGTGCACCTGTTCAACTTCGATCGTTCCATCTACCGCGAGCACCTGCGCGTCGAATTCCTGCACAAGCTGCGCGACGAAGCCAAATTTCCCAATCTCGACGCCCTGATCGCCCAGATCGACCTCGACGCGCAACAGGCGCGAGAGTTGCTGGGAGTCCAGCAACCGTAGGATGGGTTGATCGCAGCGAAACCCATCCTACCCACCGCCAAACCGCCGACTTCACCATGCCCGACTACAAAGACACCCTGAACCTGCCCGATACCCCCTTCCCCATGCGTGGCGACCTCGCGAAGCGCGAGCCGGGCTGGATCAAGCAATGGCAAGAGAACAAGCTCTACGAAAAAATCAGAGCGGCGGGCGCCGGGCGGCCCAAGTTCATCCTGCACGATGGCCCGCCCTACGCCAACGGCGACATCCACATCGGCCACGCGGTGAACAAGATCCTCAAGGACGTCATCGTCAAATCGAAGACCCTGGACGGCTTCGACGCGCCCTACGTGCCGGGCTGGGACTGCCACGGCCTGCCGATCGAACTGGTGGTGGAGAAGAAGCACGGCAAGCACATGGAACCGGCGAAGTTCCGCGAGCTCTGCCGCGAGTACGCCGCCAGCCAGGTGGAGCGGCAGAAGGCCGACTTCATCCGCCTCGGCGTGCTGGGCGACTGGGACCACCCCTACCGGACCATGGATTTCCAGTTCGAGGCGGACATCATCCGGCAACTGGGCCTGATCCAGGGCAACGGCCACCTCTATCTGGGCGCCAAGCCGGTGCACTGGTGCGTCGA
>CAZONS010000501.1:0-2230 GCA_964581195.1 uncultured Thiobacillus sp.
CTGCTCGGGATCGAGCACTTCCAGCAGCGCCGAGGACGGATCGCCACGGAAGTCCTGGCCGAGCTTGTCCACTTCATCGAGCAGGAAGAAGGGGTTGCGCACCGTGGCCTTGGTCAGGCTTTGCAGGATCTTGCCCGGCATGGAGCCAATGTAGGTCCTTCTGTGTCCACGGATTTCGGCCTCGTCGCGGACACCGCCCAGCGCCATGCGCACGTACTTGCGGTTGGTGGCGCGGGCGATGGACTGGCCGAGCGAGGTCTTGCCGACGCCGGGCGGTCCGACCAGGCAGAGGATGGGGGCCTTGAGCTTGCCGACCCGCTCCTGCACGGCGAGATATTCGACGATGCGTTCCTTGACCTTCTCCAGACCGTAATGGTCTTCGTCGAGAATCTGCTGCGCGCGCTGCAGGTCCTTGCTGATCTTGGTCTTCTTGTGCCAAGGCAGGTTGACCAGGGTCTCGATGTAGGTCCGCACCACGGTGGCCTCGGCCGACATGGGCGACATCATCTTCAGTTTCTTCAGTTCGGCCTCGGCCTTCTTCTGGGCTTCCTTGGACATGCGCGCGGCCTTGATCCGCTTGTCCAGCTCTTCCAGGTCGCCACTCTCGTCGACATCGCCGAGTTCTTTCTGGATGGCCTTGACCTGCTCGTTCAGGTAGTACTCGCGCTGGCTCTTTTCCATCTGGCGCTTGACGCGACCGCGGATGCGCTTTTCCACCTGAAGGATGTCGATCTCGGTTTCCAGGAAGCCCATCAGGTGGTCGAGGCGAGCCTTCAGTTCGGTCATCTCCAGGATGGCCTGCTTCTGGTCCAGCTTCAGCGGCAGATGCGCGGCGATGGTATCGGTGAGGCGGCCAGCGTCGTCGATGCCGGCAAGGGAGGCGAGGATCTCCGGGGGAATCTTCTTGTTGAGTTTGACGTAGTTGTCGAACTGGGCGAGCAACGCGCGGCGCATGGCCTCGATCTCGCTGTCTTCCAGGCCGATTTCAGCCATGGGTTCACCGCGCGCCAGGAAATGGCTGTCAGCGTCGATGAATTCCTGGATGCGGGCGCGCTGGTTGCCTTCCACGAGCACTTTCACGGTGCCATCGGGCAGTTTCAGCATCTGCAGGATGCTGGCGATGGCGCCGACTTCATAGAGATCGTCGAAACTGGGCTCATCCTTGGCGGCGGATTTCTGCGCCACCAGCATGATGTGCTTGCCGGCTTCCATGGCCAGTTCCAGCGCCTTGATGGACTTCGGGCGCCCGACGAACAGGGGAATGACCATGTGGGGAAAGACCACCACGTCGCGTAGCGGCAGCAGGGGCAGTTTGACGGGTGCGGTAAACAGCGTGGTTTGGCTCATTGAGATCTCCGGCGAGTTGGCCACTGGTTTGGCCACTTGGTGTCGACCGCGAAATGCGATCGTCCTGGCGGTGTGAGCTAACTGAGTGCGCCGGGCTGGAATTCAACCCGGCGCGGGAGGTATTTCATCCGACGGCCTTGGCCGGCTCGGAATAGATCAACAGCGGCTTGCCTTCGCCGCTGACCGACTTTTCGTCGACCACGACCTTGCTCACGTTCTCCATGCTGGGCAGTTCGAACATGATGTCCATCAGGCTGTGTTCGATGATGGAGCGCAGGCCGCGGGCACCGGTCTTGCGCTTGATCGCGCGGTTGGAGATGGCGGTGAGCGCCTCATCGCGGAATTCGAGGTCGACGCCTTCCATCTTGAACAGTTTCTGGAACTGACGGGTGAGCGCGTTCTTGGGCTCGGTCAGAATCTGCATGAGCGCCTTGACGTCCAGTTCCTCCAGAGTGGCGATCACCGGAAGGCGACCGACAAACTCGGGGATCAGACCGTATTTGATCAGATCTTCCGGCTCCACCATGCGGAACACTTCTCCGACATCCTTGCGGTTGTCCTTGCTCTTCACCTCGGCGCCGAAGCCGATGCCGGATTTCTCGGTACGGTTGCGGATCACCTTGTCGAGGCCGCTGAAGGCGCCGCCGACGATGAACAGGATGTTGGACGTGTCGACCTGGATGTATTCCTGATTGGGATGCTTGCGCCCGCCCTGCGGCGGCACCGAGGCGACCGTGCCCTCGATCAGCTTCAGCAGCGCCTGCTGCACGCCCTCACCCGAGACATCGCGGGTGATGGAGGGGTTCTCCGAGCGGCGCGAGATCTTGTCGATCTCGTCGATGTAGACGATGCCGGTACGCGCCTTCTCGACGTCGTAATCACA
>CAZONS010000502.1:0-2227 GCA_964581195.1 uncultured Thiobacillus sp.
GCCGTCGTAGTTGCCGTTCCTGCGGTTGTATTCGCCGGTCGTGGTGAGATTGCCGTTTCGGGCGGCGAGCGTGAGGTCGCGGCCGACGCTGAGCTGGTTGGCGGAGAGCGTGCCGCCGGATTGGTTTGGGTGAACGGCTTGATGTCGGTGGGATTCATCCACGCCCCGTTATGGCGGCCCAGTAGCCCCGCGGGATGTCCGTGCCGAGCAGGTCGACCGCGTCGCACTCGCCGGGCGACTCTCCCAACCACAGCCCGGCCAGATCGCTCAGGGTTTCGCTCATCAACAGGACACCCGTGGCGCTCGCCTTGTCCAGATGCGTCAGCGCCCGGCGCAAGGTCGCCTCGAATGTCGCCTCGCCATACTTGGGGATCAGATCCTCGGTGAGAACCAGGACCTGCACGTAGGGCTCTCCCGCCACGCTGTCGATCCACTGCGTGTAAAGCGGGTAACGCTCGCCCAGGGAGCGCTCCATCATGCGCTTGCGTGTTTTCAGCCGCGCCAGCGCTTCAGCCCGAGCGCAGGCCAGGTACGGATAGGGCTCGTATTGCCAGTCATATTCATGCAGGGCGTTGGGCGGGGAGATCCGGATGTTCTCGGGGGAGAACAGGCACAGCCAGAACAACGGGATACAGGCAGTGGCGACGTACTCGGTGCCCGAGTCGCGCGTCAGCGCCTCGGCCTCCGCCTCGTCATGGGGCGGTTTGTCCGCGTCGGTGAAGTGCAGGTGGGCCAGGATGGAGGACATCGTTCCACTTCGCCCGCGTCACCAGTCCGCCGGCGGCGCGGCGCCCCGCACCACCGCGTCCAGCGCCGCCCGCGCCGTCCGGCCCAGCGTGGCGTCGTCCACAGGGTGGGGGAGGATGAATTCACGGTAATCGGGCCAGAGGTCTGGGATGCCGGTGAATTCCGTGGGGGAGGCCTGGTTGCCATTGAAGAAGGCGTAGATCTTGTCGGTGCGCGTGCTTTCAGCACAACTGGCATCTTCGTAGAGTTCGCGCAGGTTCTTGGTGCCGGTGAGCTGGAATGCCTTTTTGTCCCAGAGTTTCAACAACCCCTGATAGCGCTTGTTCTTCTCTTTCGCCGCCTCGCCCCTGGGCAAGTCCTTGAACGACATAAAGCGGGTGGCATCGTGGCAGCGCCGCACGGCGGCCCCCAGTTCCGCGTCGCTGACCGTCACCGGCAGGAACTCGTCCATGCCCTGGTCGAGGTCCAGGGAGGTGACGCCGGCATACAAACAACTGGTCAGGCGGTAATAACCGCGGTGACGATAGAGGACGATGCGACCGGTAATCTCGCTTCGTGTGAATTTGATGGCCATGCGCTTACCTCGCCGAAACGATGGTGATTCTAACCTCGACCCCCTTGGCGCGGCCGTCAAAGGCGGCGGCCTCCAGTGCCTGGCGGACATTGGCAGGCGTGCCATGGGGGATGGCCAACTCTACTGAGCGTGTGTTGATGTCACCAACTTTGATCGCATCCGTCTGGTGAGGCGGCGGCAGATATTTCGCCGCATCATCGATATAACGCCTGAGATACCGCGCCGCGCTCTCCGCCGTCATCGGCGCACCGCCCTCGCGGGTCAGGGCCAGGGTATCCATGCTCTTGGCGCTGACCGCATGCCCGGTTTCAGGGTTGAAATAGTCGAAGGTCTTGTGATTGGGCTGGATGTCGTTGAGGTTGTCGTAACCGTTGGCCGGGCTGAATTTGCCCTGCTCGAGATGGGTCTCCCACGATCCGCCGCGTATGCTGATGTTCGGGTTCCAGTCCACGCCATGGCTGATCTTGCCTTGCACCCAGATGCCCGAGACCTTCACCGCCTTGACGCCATAGCGCCCGATGTTGCCGAGGATGATGCCGGTGACATAGTCCTCGCCCTTTTCCTCGGCCACCTGCGCCACCGTCTTGGTGCCGTCGCGGATCGCGGCAAGGTCCTGGCTCACCTCGTAGGCCGTCCAGGCCTTGTCGGCGAGCCAGGCCAGGCCGACGATGACCGGGATCAGCGCATTGTTCCGCACCGCCGTTTCCGCCGTGGTGATGGCGGTCTGCGCGTCGCCCCCGGCATAGGCCGACGTCGCCCCGGCCACGAGCTTGCTCAGCGCCAGGACATTGCCCTTTTCCGAATCGCTGTAGGCGATGCCGTTGGCCGGGGGCATCAGTTCCGCCACCACTTCCCCCACCGCCGCGCCAATCGCCCCGTCCCGGCAGTCGCCGTTGGCGGCGGCGC
>CAZONS010000503.1:0-2226 GCA_964581195.1 uncultured Thiobacillus sp.
GCGACGGCTTCCGCCTCGTCGCTGCCGTTGTCGAGCACCAGGATTTCGCAGTTGGCGTGGCCGGTGCCGTCGATCAGGGTGGTCAGGCAGCGCCGCAACAGTTCGACCTGGTTCTTCGTCGGGATGAGGATGGACACCAGCGGATCGCCGGCCACCGGGTAGCGCACATGCAGGCTGCCGGGCAGCAGGCCGTCCTCCAGTTCGGCATCGATGCCGCGGCGCGCGAGATGCTCGGCCAGGGCGCGGACGTGCCGCGCCGCCACCGTCTCGGCGTCGAGGCGGCCATGGCCGCCGTCCAGATGACGATGGTAGAGCACGTCCGCGACATGGCCGATGCCCCCCTGCCCCACCCGTTCCCAGGCGCGCAGCAGCAGGTCATAGGCTTCCACCCCTTCCAGTTCCAGGCGGTAGCCACCCAGTTCGCGCAGCAGTGACTGCTTGAGCAACAGCAGGCCGCCCACCGTGTAGGGCGCGGCGCGGGTCATCTCCGGGTTGAAGTCGGTCTTGAAGAAGGGCGAACCGTGTTCGTCGTCGCCATTGACGCTGTCCTCGTCGCTGTACAGCACCTGGTATTCCGGGTGCCGCGCGGCGAGGTCGGCGAAGGCGAAGAGCGCGTGCGGCGCCAGCTTGTCGCCGGCCTCGAACACCCCCGCCCAGTCCGCCGGCGTCTCCAGCAGGGCGCGGTTGGCCACCGCCAGCAGCGTCTCGGGCGTGGCGGTCAGCCACTGAATGCGCTCCACCCCCGCCACCGCCTCGGGCATGGCGGTTTCCGCGACGATGGTCAGCCGCCAGGTCTCGTAGAACTGATGGCCCAGCGCCTTGATGTTGTTGGCCAGCGCGTCTTCCCGGCCCGCCCGCGCCAGGGCCACCAGATGGAACAGCGGTTGTTCCGGCAGTGCCTCGATGCGTTCCGCCATCCACATGGCGTCGCGCTTGAGGTAGGAATGGCCGAGTTGCCAGAGGCGATAGAAATCCGGTGCTTCCTCCGTTTCCGCGGTCGCCGCCTCGCCGGGCGCGACCGGTTTGGCCAGCATCAGGATCTGCAAGGCCTTGAGGTCCTCGAACTCCTCGTCGCTGACGTTCTTGAGCACGATCTTCTCGGTCTCCACCGTGGTGGAGCCGGCCGGGCGGGTCAGGTCCTGCAGGCCCGCCGCCGGCGTGCGGCCGCTACGGAGGACGCGGTAGCCGGTCTCGCGCAACATCCTTTCCATCTCGGCGCGGGTGAACCAGCGGATGTGGGTGATGTCGAGCAGGCCTTCCGGGGCGTAGGGGAAACGGCCGCTGGCCAGTTCGTTGAGCAGCCACAGGTTGCGCGCGTTGGGCAGGCTGACCAGGACCTGCGCATCCTCGCTCAACAGCGGGCGCAGCCGCACCAGGGCGCCCCAGGGGTCGTACAGGTGTTCCAGCACGTCGGCCAGGAGCAGGGTGTCGATGGAGCCGGGCGCGATGCCGTGGGCGGCGAAGTCGATGTCTTCCAGCTTGTCGCCGATCACCTTGTCGATGCGGTCGACGGCGCGCGCGGCGGCGGCGCGGTTGAGCTCGATGCCGGTGACGTGGCTGTCCGGCCAGGCGGTCTTGATCAGTTCGCCGGTGGCGCCGGTGGCGCAGCCCACGTCCAGCACCCGGCGCGGCGGCCGTTCCAGCAGTGCCAGCAGTTCCTTGCGCGGATGGTCGTGATACTGGCCCTTGAGATCGGCCTCCTCGGGCCGCGACAACTCCTCCCAGACGTGGTCGGTCGTCGGCGCCGGCGTCGAGGTGGCCTGGGTGAGCGCGGTCGCATCGGGTTTGGCCAGGGCCTCCAGGAGCAGGCCGAAGCGCAGGGTGGATTCGCCGTTCTGGGTGGCGATCATGAAACGCGGCAGCACGGCGGTGGCGCGATCATGCAGTTCGATGCGCCAGGCGCTGTCGTCCAGCAACCGCGCCAGGGTGGCGGCCAGGGTATCGGGATAGGCCTGCGCCACCCCCTCGCCGGCGCCATAGCCGGGGCCGAGGACGCAGCCGGCGTCATGCCACAGGTTGACGGCGACGCTGCCGGCCAGCATGGCCTCGATCAGCAGGGTGGAATCCACCGCCACCACGGCATCCGCGGCCAGCATCCATTCCCGCGCGTGCTCGAAGGTCAGCACATAGTCGCCACGCGCCATGCCCAGCGACGCCGCGATGGCGGCGATGCGCGCCTCGGCGAAGGCGGCGTTGGGCGGCCGGTCCTTGATCACGCAATTCACT
>CAZONS010000504.1:0-2224 GCA_964581195.1 uncultured Thiobacillus sp.
GCCGCCCTTGTGACGCGTGGTGATGTGACCGTTGTTGTTGCGACCAGCCTTGCTGTTCTGCTTCTCAACAAGAGACGCCACCGGCTTGCCTTTGTGCAGACCAGGCGTGACCACCTTGACGACGGCACGACGGCCGGCGGAGGTTGGTTTGACTTTAACCAGCATGACTTACTCTCCTGCCGCGAAATTGAGTTCCTGACCCGGCTGAAGGGCCACATACGCCTTCTTCCAGTCAGAGCGCTTGCCATTGAACCTGCCGAATCGCTTGTTCTTGCCCTTGACGTTGGCGATCTGAACGCCCTTGACCTGAACCTTGAACAACAATTCGACGGCCGCCTTGATCTCAGGCTTGGTGGCCGTGGTTGCGACGCGGAATATGACCTGCTCGCGCTTGTCGGCAAGCATCGTCGCTTTCTCGGAAATGACCGGCGCCAGGATGACCTGGAGCAGCCGCTCCTCTTTCATCTGAATGGCACTCATGCGTACATCTCCTCAATGGACTTGACGGCGTCGCGAGTCATGAGGACGCGGTCATAACGAATCAAGCTGATTGGGTCGGCGTGTTGCGGCTCGAGCAGCAGCACATTCGGCAGATTGCGGGATGAGAGCCAGAGGTTCTCGTCGATCTCGTGAGAGATGATGAGAACGCGATCGGTCACACCCATCTCCTTGAGCTTGCCGGCGAGAATTTTTGTCTTGGGCGCCTCGATGACAAGACTGTCAACGACGGCAAGGCGACCATCCTGTACTAGGCGCGAGAAGATCGTCGCTATACCCGCGCGGAACATCTTGCGGTTGACCTTCTGACTGAAATTTTCGTCGGGCTTGTTCGGGAACGTGCGACCACCACCACGCCAGATGGGCGAGGAAGTCATACCCGCACGCGCACGGCCAGTACCCTTCTGCTTGAAGGGCTTCTTGGTGCTGTGACGCACCTCGGCCCGTGTCAGCTGCGCACGATCACCCGTGCGCGCATTGGCCATATAGGCCGTCACCAACTGGTGCACCAGCGCCTCGTTGTAGTCACGCGCGAACACCACGTCGGACGCAGCCACCGCGCCCGCATCCTGCCCCTGCGCATCGATCAGCTTCAAATCCATCACGCAGCTCCTTTCACGGCGGGACATACGACAACATCACCACCCTTCGGACCCGGCACAGCACCCTTGATCAGCAACAGCTGACGATCGCCATCGACACGAACGATTTCGAGATTCTGAATGGTGCGCTGGACGGCACCCAGGTGCCCCGACATCCGCTTACCCGGAAAGATACGACCCGGATCCTGCGCCATGCCAATGGAGCCTGGCACGTTGTGGGAACGGGAGTTGCCGTGCGTGGCGCGCTGCGAGCCGAAATGATGGCGCTTGATGGTTCCGGCAAAACCCTTGCCCTGCGTCACACCCGACACATCGACCATCTGACCAACCTGGAACAGATCCGCGCCAATGACGGATCCCGCAACCATCGAACCCGCGACGTCGTCATTTACCCGGAACTCGGTAATGCCGTATGCCGCCTCGACACCCGCCTTGGCCAGATGACCCGCCACAGGCTTGGTGATACGACTGGGCTTGCGCATGCCGTAGGCAACCTGAATGGCCGTGTAGCCATCCGTGGCAACCGTCTTGACTTGACTGACGCGGTTATTCGACACGTCCAGCACCGTAACCGGAATGGAGGCACCATTCTCGGAAAAAATGCGGGTCATGCCGATCTTCCGACCGACAAGGCCTAGAGTCATTTTGTTTTCCTTCTCAATACGCCGACTTCAATTGGCCGGCGAGTTACAAATAGAAAGCGCGAGAGTATAACCACCCTCGCGCTTCGGGTGCAACCCGAATTACTGCAGCTTGATTTCGACGTCCACGCCGGCGGGCAGGTCGAGCTTCATCAGCGCATCGACGGTCTTGTCCGTGGGATCGACGATATCCATCAGGCGTTTATGCGTGCGGATCTCCAACTGGTCACGAGAGCTCTTGTTCACATGAGGTGAACGCAGGATGTCAAAGCGCTCGATCGCGGTCGGCAGCGGCACGGGGCCCTTGACGACAGCGCCGGTACGCTTCGCGGTATCTACAATCTCCATGGCCGACTGGTCGATCAAACGATAATCGTAGGCCTTGAGGCGGATACGGATTTTCTGGTTTTGCATGATATTGGCCTTGGTTACTCGATGATCTTCGCAACCACGCCGGCGCCGACGGTACGGCCACCTTCACGG
>CAZONS010000505.1:0-2198 GCA_964581195.1 uncultured Thiobacillus sp.
CGCGGGTGGCGTGCAGGGCGTCCTCGACGCGCGCCTTCTTCTCCTTCATCTCGACTTCGGTCGCGGCGCCGACCTTGATCACGGCAACACCGCCGGCCAGCTTGGCCTTGCGCTCCTGCAGCTTTTCCTTGTCGTAGTCGGAGGTGACTTCCTCGATCTGCTTGTTGATCTGGACGATGCGGTTCTTGATGTCGTCCGCGGCGCCGGCGCCGTCGATGATGGTGGAGTTTTCCTTGCCCACTTCGACGCGCTTCGCGCGGCCCAGATCCTGCAGGGTAGCCTTCTCCAGGGAGAGGCCGACTTCCTCGGCGATCACGGTGCCGCCGGTCAGGATGGCCATGTCTTCCAGCATCGCCTTGCGACGATCGCCGAAGCCGGGGGCCTTGACCGCGCAGGTCTTGAGGATGCCGCGGATGTTGTTCACCACCAGGGTGGCCAGGGCCTCGCCCTCGATGTCCTCGGCGATGATCAGCAGGGGCTTGCCGGCCTTGGCGACCTGTTCCAGCACGGGCAGCAGGTCACGGATGTTGGAGATCTTCTTGTCGAACAGCAGGATGAAGGGATCTTCCAGCACCGCCATCTGCTTGTCGGCGTTGTTGATGAAGTAGGGGGAGAGGTAGCCGCGGTCGAACTGCATGCCTTCAACCACTTCCAGCTCGCTTTCCAGGCCGGAGCCATCCTCGACGGTGATGACGCCTTCCTTGCCGACCTTGTCCATGGCGCCGGCGATGATGTCGCCGATGGTGGAGTCGGAGTTGGCGGAGATGGAGCCGACCTGGGCTATTTCCTTGCTGGTGGTGCAGGGCTTGGAAATCTTCTTCAGCTCATCGGTGATGGCGATCACGGCCTTGTCGATGCCGCGCTTGAGGTCCATCGGGTTCATGCCGGCGGCGACGAACTTCATGCCTTCGTTGACGATGGACTGGGCCAGCACGGTGGCGGTGGTGGTGCCGTCACCGGCGACATCGGAGGTCTTGGAAGCGACTTCCTTGACCATCTGCGCGCCCATGTTCTCCAGCTTGTCCTTCAGCTCGATCTCCTTGGCCACGGACACGCCGTCCTTGGTCACGGTGGGGGCGCCGAAGGCGCGATCCAGCACCACGTTGCGGCCCTTGGGGCCGAGAGTCACCTTGACCGCATTGGCCAGGATATTGACGCCGGCCACCATGCGATGGCGGGCGGAATCACCGAAACGAACGTCTTTAGCTGCCATTGTTTGAATCTCCAGAATGAGTTGTCAGGGTTGCGGGAGAAATCAGTTCTCGACCACGCCCATGATGTCTTCCTCGCGCATCACGAGGAGTTCCTGGCCTTCGACCTTGACGGTCTGGACGGAATACTTGCCGAACAGGACACGATCGCCGACCTTGACGTCGAGGGCGATGTGGTTGCCCTTGTCGTCCTTCTTGCCGGCGCCGACGGCGATGATCTCGCCTTGATCGGGCTTCTCGGCGGCGGTGTCGGGAATGACGATGCCGGATGCGGTTTTGCGCTCTTCTTCCATGCGCTTGACGACGACGCGGTCGTGCAACGGACGAATCTTCATTGCTTTGCTCCTAACAGGTATCCGTGTTGAACAGAGAACGGCGGAGGGGTGCCGCAACCCGTATGGTTAGCACTCTCCTCCGGCGAGTGCTAATGGTAGGGATGGGGTCAGGCTATTTCAAGTGTGTCGCGAGAGAAATAATGGCCGCCTGGAGTGGGCGTTCGTCACTACGCGGTGATGGCATCATGAAAAAGTACTTGAGCACATTACTCGGATATAGGCGTATGCTAAGTGGACACACTTAAGAATTCGCCCGAAACAGCGCCATTGCCGCATTCACAGGAGCACCCCACCATGAACACACTGCCCGACACCCCCCTGCTCGACCAACTCGAATCCGGTCCCTGGCCCTCATTCGTTACCGGTTTGAAACGCCTGGCCGAGGACAAGCCGATGATGGTCGACCTGCTCGGCCAGCTGGAAACCTCCTACCGCACCAAGCTGGGGTATTGGAAGGGTGGCACGGTGGGGGTGGTGGGCTATGGCGGCGGCGTCATCCCCCGCTTCACCGAGCTGAAGGACGAGCACCACAAACCCCTGTTCCCCGAGGCGGCCGAGTTCCACACCCTGCGCATCCAGCCGCCCGCCGGCATGCATTACAGCGCCGATCTGCTGCGTCAGATGTCCGACGCCTGGCTGGAGTCCGGCGGCT
>CAZONS010000506.1:0-1768 GCA_964581195.1 uncultured Thiobacillus sp.
CCCGCCATGCGGACAGGGTGTTGTGCGTGATCCCCATGTTGGTCGCGCCGCCGGGGTCGCGGGGATGATCCACATAGCCGCCCTCGTGGGCAAACAGATGCGGCATCACCCGGTCAAAGGTGTCTCGCATGGAAGTCTCCGAATGTTGTGGGGAAGCGCTTGATCCCGGCGCTACCAAGTGGTTGTATCGCCCCGCGCAAGAACGCTAGGGGGTTGTAGGAATGCAGGAACGCCTGTCATTTGCAGAAGCGCACGACGCAACAGTTCTTCCCCGCGTCGGCCAGAAGGGTGGCGCGGTCGACAGCGACGGCGCCCCAATCCCGGAGAGCCTGCTGCGGAGAAGCTACGGCGTCATCATCGACGCGCCCGATTTGATCCCGAGCCCGGAGGCCCACCTACCCGGTACCTATATTTTCGGCGGGCTGCTGGCCCGACACTTCGGGCACTTCCTCCTAGAAGGATGCGCCAGGCTATGGTTTGCTGAGTCGCACCCTGATGTTCCGATCATCTGGAGTCTTGGCGGGGCCACCGATTTCCAGCAGCAGATTCTTCGGATCATAGGTGTCCGGAACCAGCACGTTTTCGCTGACAGGCCAACCTCGGTCGACACGCTGATCCTGCCCGAGCCGGGCTACGTCATACATGACTTCTGCCACGCAGAATTTGTGCGGATGATGGGCAAGGTCACCGTCGAGCCCCACGGGAAGAAAGTCTGGTTGTCGCGCTCCGCCCTGCCGGACGAACGCGCCAGCGTTCAGCAGGAGCGCGGGATCGAGGCGCGGCTTGTCCGCGACGGGTGGATCGCGTTCCACCCGGAACTGCATTCGATCGCTGATCAAGCCCGCATCATCGGTGGGGCATCTCATGTGGCCGGGTTCGCCGGCTCGGCCTTCCATACGCTTCTTTTGGCAGAGACAGTTCACGGGCAAGTGACTATTTTCGCGCGAGGAAAGCGGGTGAACCGGAATTTCGACACCATCGCCGACGCGAAGCGGTTCCCGCAACGCATCATCATGCCGGAATTTGGGGATATCGAGGGGCGCGGCACCAAGACCAGGGCCAAGCTTCGCGACCCATCGGTTGTCCTCGACAATCTGATCTGCGCGGCCTAGTCCTCGGCGGCCGCATCCGGGAACGGCTCGCCGCCGAGTTCCCGCACCATGTCGGCGAGGCGCGCGATTTCGGCCTGATTGGCCTCCATCTGCGCGGCCATCGCGGCGAGTGTCTTGTCTTTCGCGGTTACAAGCGCCTTCTGCAGGATGGTCAGCTTCTGCAACTGATTCACTCTGTCTTCATAGGCAGCGATCAGTGCGTCGGCCTCGATCTGACTGCCCTGCTGCATTGCGTCGATCATGTCGTCTCCTTGATCATGTCGGCCAATGGCCGTCGTCGGTGAAGTCTTCCGGGATCGGGTCGGCGTCCTTGAGCGCGCGCGCCGCGAAGGTATGCCGGGCTACCCAGAGCTTGGCCGCGTCGGCGAAGGCCGCCATCGTCTGCGCGTCCATCAGCAGCACCGAATTGTCGGTGGCGATCCAGCCGAAGTCCGCATCCGGGTCGGCCCAGCGCAGATCATCCGGCTGGGCGCCGGCCGCGATGGCGAAGCGGGCATCGGCTCCCATGGCGGTGATGCGCTGCTGCGACACGAGATCGAGCTGGAAGGCCTTGCCGGCGAAGACGAAGCCGGCGACGACGCGCCGGTCGCGCTCGGCGTCTATCATCGCCCGGATGCGCGTCCGCGCCACGCCGGCAATCGCCGCCTCTATTTCCC
>CAZONS010000506.1:1778-2196 GCA_964581195.1 uncultured Thiobacillus sp.
TCGGCATCGATCGCGCTGCGCACCCGCGCCACGGCAACGCCCGCTACCGCCGCCGCGATCGCTTCCGTCGACGGCTGCGGGTCGGCCGACAGCCAGTCGCGGATGTATGCGCCCGCCCCATCGTTCTGGCAGACGAAGTCGATGCCCGGCCGGTAGCCGAGCGCCATCAGACCTTCAGCAATCACAGCATCCATCCCATGAATCGCGTAGCAGCGCCGCCGGAGATCGTCTTGTCCCCGGCGCCGCCGATGTTGACGTAGATTTCGAATGTGTCGGTGCCGGTCGCGCGGAAAATCTGGAGCACCTGCGCCATGACCAGTCCGGTTCCCGACGCCGTCGTCGACATCCTTGGAACGCCGGCCGACGATCCGTTCCGGTAGATCAGGATCGAGAACACCGACGCATCGACGACGCCCGC
>CAZONS010000507.1:0-2192 GCA_964581195.1 uncultured Thiobacillus sp.
ATCACCAACGCCTGGCGCGGCGACCCGTACAAGATCGACACCCTGCTGATCTTCATGGCCAACATGGCGTGGAACTCGACCATGAACGCGGTGGAAGTGCGCAAGATGTTGAACGACAAGGACGAAACGGGTGAATACAAGATCCCGTTCATCGTGGTCGCGGACGCCTTCCAGTCGGAGATGACCGCCTTCGCCGACTTGATCCTGCCGGATACCACCTATCTGGAGCGCCACGACGCCATGTCCATGCTCGACCGGCCGATCTCCGAATTCGACGGCCCGGTCGATTCCGTGCGCATCCCGGTGCTGCCGCCGACCGGTGAGTGCAAGCCGTTCCAGGAAGTGCTGATCGAACTCGGCTCGCGCCTGAAGCTGCCCGCCTTCGTCGATGGCGAGGGCAAGCGCAAGTACCGCGATTACCCCGACTTCATCACCAACTTCGAGACCGCGCCCGGTTCGGGCATCGGCTTCCTCGCCGGCTGGCGCGGCCTCGGCGGCGAGAAGTCGATGAAGGGCGAGCCCAACCCGAACCAGTGGCAGATGTACGAGAAGAACAACTGCGTGTTTCAGTACCACCTGCCCAAGTCCTACCAATACATGCGCAACTGGAACCAGGGCTACCTGCAATGGGCGCAGGCGCACGGCATGACCCGGCACGCGGAGCCGATCAACATCCACATCTATTCCGAGGTGCTGCAGAAATTCCGCCTGGCGGCGCAGGGCAAGACCGATGGCCGGCGGCCGCCGGAACATCTTAAGAAGCGGGTCGCGACCTACTTCGACCCCCTGCCCTTCTACTACGAACCGCTGGAAGCCACGCTGACCGACAAGCACAAGTACCCGCTCTCGGCGGTGACCCAGCGGCCGATGGCGATGTACCACTCCTGGGATTCGCAGAACGCCTGGCTGCGCCAGATCCACGCCTACAACTACCTTTATGTGAACCCCGTCGCGGCGCGCGCGCAGGGCATCGGCGACGGCGACTGGATCTGGGTGGAAAGCCAGTGGGGCAAGGTGCGCTGCCTGGCGCGCTATTCGGAAGCGGTGGAGCCGGGCACGGTCTGGACCTGGAACGCCATCGGCAAGGCCGCCGGCGCCTGGAACCTGGCGGCGAACGCCAACGAGTGCAAGCAGGGTTTCCTGCTCAATCATCTGATCTCCGAGGAACTGCCGGCCAACGCCGATGGTGAACACCTCTCCAATTCCGACCCGGTGACGGGACAGGCCGCCTGGTACGACGTACGCGTGCGCATCACCAAGGCCGAGGCAGGCGCCCACGACACCTGGCCGCAATTCACGCCCGTGCCGTCGGCGCCAGGCACGCCGCCACGGCGACCTTGGCAACAGTATTTCGCCGGGGTATTCGGGAGAGGCAAATGAAGGGCCCGCATCGTCTCGCTCCCACGCTCCAGCGTGGGCGCGGTTCCTGGACGCTCCAGCGTCCCGAGGGCGCGACCATGATCGCAAGCAGGACGCAGGAGCGTCCGAGAAGCGGTTCCCACGCTGGAGCGTGGGAACCCGTAAAAGGGAAAAACCAATGACCCAACTCGCCCTGGTCATCGACCTCAACGTCTGCGTCGGCTGCCATGCCTGCGTGACCAGCTGCAAGCAGTGGAACACCTCCGGCGAGGCCGGCCCGCTGTTCGACGACAACCCCTATGGCCGCGACCCCACCGGCACCTTCTTCAACCGGGTGCAGACCTATGAGGTCGGCGAATATCCGTGTACCGAGACCCTGCACTTCCCGAAGTCGTGCCTGCATTGCGAGGACCCGCCCTGCGTGCCGGTGTGCCCCACCGGCGCCTCCTACAAGCGCAAGGAAGACGGCATCGTCCTGGTCGATTACGACAAGTGCATCGGCTGCAAGTACTGCTCCTGGGCCTGCCCCTACGGCGCCCGCGAACTGGACGAGAAGCAGCAGGTGATGAAGAAATGCACCCTGTGCGTGGACCGCATCTACGACCAGAGCATTCCGGAAGACCGCCGCAAGCCCGCCTGCGTGATCTCCTGCCCGACCAGCGCCCGCCTGTTCGGCGACGTGCACGACCCGGAATCGGCCGTGTCCATCGCCATCCGCGAGAACGGCGGTTACCCGTTGATGCCCGAGTGGGGCACCAAGCCGGCCAACCACTACCTGCCCCGGCGCAAGACCAAGATGCGCATCCACGAGGACGAACTGGTGCGCGCCGACA
>CAZONS010000508.1:0-2191 GCA_964581195.1 uncultured Thiobacillus sp.
AGACCCCCTGGTTGGCCAGTTCGCGACCGAGCACGATCTGGCCCTCGGTGATGTAGCCGGTGAGGTCGGGAATCGGATGGGTGATGTCGTCCGAGGGCATGGACAGCACCGGAATCATGGTGATGGAGCCGCGCCGGTTCTTGATCCGCCCCGCCCGTTCGTAGATTTCCGCGAGGTCGGAATAGAGATAGCCGGGATAGCCCTTGCGCGCCGGCACGTCGCCGCGCAGCACCGCCACCTCGCGCAGGGCCTCGGCGTAGGCGGTCATGTCGGTCATCACCACGAGGACGTGGTAGTCCAGTTCATAGGCCAGATACTCGGCGGCGGTCAGCGCCGCGCGCGGGGTGAGCAGGCGCTCGATCACCGGCTCGTCGGCGAGGTTGAGGAACATCACCACCTTGTTCAGCACCCCGCTCTCTTCAAAGCTTTCCTGGAAGAAGCGGGCGTCGGCATGCGAGGCGCCGAAGGCGGCGAACACCACCACGAACTCGGAGGATTCCTCGCCCAGCAACTTGGCCTGGCGCACGATCTGCGCCGCCACCCGGTTATGTGGCAGACCGCCACCGGAGAAGATCGGCAGTTTCTGGCCGCGAGTGAGCGAATTCATGCCGTCGATGGCGGAGATGCCGGTCTGGATGAATTCGCGCGGGTAGGCGCGGGCGGCCGGGTTGAGCGGCTCGCCATTGACGTCGCGGCGGTCGGCGGAAATGATCGGCGGCCGCCCGTCGCGCGGCAGGCCGGCGCCGTTGAAGACGCGGCCGAGAATATCGCGCGAGACCGGCAACTTGAACGGCTCGTCGAGAAACCGCACCCAGGTGCGTTCCAGGTCGAGTTCATCGGTGCCCTCGAACACCTCCACCAGCACGGCGTCGTCGGCGGCTCGGATCACCAGGCCGCTGCGCAGATTGCCGGCGTGATCCTTGAGCGAGACGCGGGAACCGGCGGAAACGCCGGGCACGCCGCCCATGACGATGAGACCGCCCTGGGCGGAAGTCGCGGTACGGAATTCGATGTTTTTCATGGCGTTACCTTGTCGTCACGCGGTGCTGGCGGGCTGTTCGTAATCCCGCGCGATCTGCTCGAAATCATCCGGTATGCGGGCGATCTTTTCCTTCAAGGCGGCGAGGTCGTCCGACTTGTGCTGACTCTTCCAGCGCCGCGCCTGGGCCAGCAGCGGCATCTGGATCAATCGCCGCGCCGGAGCGCCCTGTTTCACCAGTTTCATGCCCTGGCGATAGATTTCCAGCAGGGCCGCGAGCAGCGCGAACTGTTTCTCGGGGGAGGCGAAGCTGTCGGTCTCATCGGTGGCGGACTGCTGCAACAGGCCCTCCTTGATCAGGCCGGCGGCTTCCAGCGTCCAGCGTTGCTCGCTGGACAGCGCCTCGACCCCAACGAGGTTGACGATGCGCTGCAGCTCCTCGGAGGCCGAGAGCAGATCGAGCGCCTGCGCGCGCGCGGCCTCCCAGCCCGGATCGACATTCTCCGCCCACCACCTGGCGGCGGAATTCACATAGCCGGAGAAACTCTCCAGCCAGTCCACCGAGGGGTAGTGGCGGGCGTCGGCGAGTTCCTTGGACAAGGCCCAGAAGGTCTGGATGATTTCCTTGGTGTGGCTGGTGACCGGCTCGGAGAAGTCGCCGCCGGGCGGCGAGACGGCGCCGATGAGGGTGACCGAGCCATGGTCCCCGGATAGGGTCTCCACCCGTCCGGCGCGCTCGTAGAAGGCCGCGAGGCGGGAACCGAGGTAGGCGGGGTAGCCCTCCTCCACCGGCATCTGGCCGAGGCGCCCCGCCACCTCGCGCAGGGCTTCGGCCCAGCGACTGGTGGAGTCGGCGACCATGACCACGTCATAGCCCTGGTCGCGGAAGTACTCGGCCAGGGTGATGCCGACGTAGATCGACGCTTCCCGCGCCACCACCGGCATGTTGGAGGTATTGGCGACCAGCAGGGTGCGCTCCATCAGGGGGCGGCCGGTATGCGGGTCCTTCAGCTCGGGCATGAACTCGAGCACGTCGGTGAGCTCGTTGCCGCGTTCGCCACAGCCGACGTAGATCACGATCTCGGCGTTGCACCAGCGCGCGATCTGCTGCTGCAGCATGGTCTTGCCGGCGCCGAACGGACCGGGAATGGCCGCCTTGCCCCCCTTCAACAACGGATAGAAGGTATCCAGGATGCGTTGTCCGGTGATCAG
>CAZONS010000509.1:0-2185 GCA_964581195.1 uncultured Thiobacillus sp.
AATCCTTCTTCGGCATCCCCGGCCTGGGCAGCTACACCATCGACGCCATCCAGGCGCAGGACTTCGCCATCGTCCGCTCCATGGTGTTCCTCGGCTCGCTGCTCTACATCCTGGGCCTGGTGCTGACCGACATCTCCTACACGCTGGTCGACCCGCGAGTGAGGCTGGAATGAAGATGAGCCAAACAGGTAGCCCGGATGCAGCGCGGCGGAATCCGGGGAACGCACCACGCACCGCCCCCGGATTCCGCTCGCGCTGCATCCGGGCTACGCGTCTGGATGGTGTTTCATGATCAAGCCCGTCCTGCTCTGGTCCGACGCCCTCATCCTGCTGCTGCTCTGGGGCGTGGTGGCGCTGATCTGGCTGGCGCGCAACAACGACACCCTGCGCGACCCCTGGCGCCGGGTGATGCGCAGCCGCGCCGGTGCCAGCACCGCCCTGATCCTCGCCGTCTACATCGGCATCGGCCTGCTCGATTCCATGCATTACGTCGAGCGCCTGCCCGATCAGCCAGGCAAGGAGGCGCAATATGGCGGCGAGGTGCGCTCGGCGCTGGACTGGCTGCTGACGTCCCTGCGCGAGAACGTCGAGAAGACCTACTCGGCGCCTTTCGCCACGCATCTCTACGCCAAGGAGACGATGAAGGGACCGGAGGGCGGCGAGATTCGCGATTTCCCCCGGCTCAAGCACGGCGGCGCCCATCTCGCCGATCCGGTCCGGGATTTCTGGCCGGATGTGCTGACGCGCGGCGGTCTGGGGATGTTGGGCGGGCTGGCGCTCTGGCTTCTTGTCGCGCCGGCGTCCCGCCGGCTCTTTCAACCGGCGCGTTCGGTGGAAGGCGAGGGTTCGGCGGAAGCCGCTTCGCTTTTCCGCCCTACCCATACCCTTCTTGTCGTTTTTCTGCTTGCCGGCCTGCTGGTCGCGCTGGCGCCGGTCTACCACGTCTTCGGCACGGACAAGGTGGGGCAGGATGTGCTCTACCTTTCGCTCAAGTCGATCCGCACCGGCCTCCTGATCGGCAGTCTCACCACCCTGGTGATGCTGCCCTTCGCCCTCGGCCTGGGCATCGCCGCCGGCTACTTCGGCGGTCGCGTCGATGACGTCATCCAGTATCTCTACACCACGCTCAACTCCATTCCCGGCGTCCTGCTCATCGCCGCCGCCGTGCTGGTGGTGCAGGTGCAGATCGAAACGCATGCCGAACTGTTCGATAGCGCCGCCGCCCGTTCCGACGTGCGCCTGCTGGCGCTGTGCGGGATTCTCGGCGTCACCGGCTGGACCGGCCTGGCGCGGCTGCTGCGCGCCGAGACGCTGAAGCTGCGCGAACTGGAATTCGTGCAGGCCGCGCGCGCCTTTGGGGTCGGCCACGGCCGCATCCTGCTGCGGCACCTGCTGCCCAACGTCATGCACCTGGTGTTGATCACCGTGGTGCTCGACTTCTCCGGCCTGGTGCTGGCCGAGGCGGTGCTGTCCTACGTCGGTGTCGGCGTCGATCCGGGCATGATCAGCTTCGGCAACATGATCAATGGCGCGCGGCTGGAACTGGCGCGCGAGCCGGTGGTGTGGTGGCAGCTGGCCGCCGCCTTCGTGTTCATGTTTGTCCTGGTGCTGGCGGCCAACCTGTTCGCCGACCAGGTGCGCGAGGCGCTCGATCCGAAATCGAGTGAACGCAAATGACGGCGACCATGAAAGGCCTGAGTGTTGAAAACCTGAGCGTGGACATCGCCACCGGCGGCCGCTTGTTGAAACCGGTGGAGGGCGTCAGCTTCAGCATCGGCGCCGACGAGTGTGTCGCCCTGCTGGGTGAATCCGGTTGCGGCAAGTCGCTGACCGCGCTGGCCATGATGCGCCTGCTGCCGGAGGGCGCGCGGGTGGTGGCGGGCAGGACGCTGCTCGATGGCGACGACCTGTTCGCCCTGCCGGAAGCGGCGATGGGCAAGGTGCGCGGCGGCCGTCTGGCGATGATCTTCCAGGAGCCGCAGACCAGCCTCAACCCGGTGATGACCGTCGCCGAACAGATCGACGAGGCGCTCGCCGCGCACCGCGACCTGGCCGGCGAGGATGCGCGGGCCGAGGCCGGGCGGCTGCTGGAAGCGGTGGGTCTGGAGCGCGACCGGCTCGATGCCTATCCCTTCCAGCTCTCCGGCGGCCAGCGTCAGCGCGCCCTGATCGCGATGATGCTGGC
>CAZONS010000510.1:0-2184 GCA_964581195.1 uncultured Thiobacillus sp.
GGGCGTTGATTAGGTATTGCAACAAGTGGCCAGCCGACGGACGACTCGGCGCTGGCGAGCCACTCCAAATCGACCGAGTCTGTATGCAATTCAAGGAGAAACACGATGGCTAAGATTGATCGCGTGATGGTAGGCGAGTCCCTGGTGGGTGATGGCAACGAAGTGGCCCACATCGACCTGATCATCGGTCCTCGCGGCAGCGCCGCCGAGACCGCGTTCTGCAACGGGCTGGTCAACAACAAGGACGGCTTCACCAGCCTGCTGGCCGTGGTCGCCCCCAACCTGCCGTGCAAGCCCAACACCATGATGTTCAACAAGGTGACCATCAAGGGCGCCAAGCAGGCCGTGCAGATGTTCGGCCCCGCTCAGCGCGGCGTCGCCATGGCCGTGGCCGATTGCGTGGAAGACGGCACCATTCCGATGGACGAGGCCGACAACCTGTTCATCAGCGTGGGCGTGTTCATCCACTGGCAGGCCGAGGACGACACCAAGATCCAGGACTACAACTACGAAGCCACCAAGCAGTCGATCAAGCGCGCCGTCGCCGGCACGCCGACCGCCGCCGAAGTGGTTGCCCAGAAGGGCACGGCCGGCCACCCGTTTGCCGCTCACATCTGATTGCTGAGGTGACGTAATGGTGCATTGTCGGGAGTGTGGCGCCGAACTGGCGAGGCTGGACACCGAGCATCTGCTCACGTGCGGCGGTCTGACCCTGCAGGAGTACGCGCTGCGTCACGCGCTGCCGCTCGATCTGCTGCTCAGCGCGGATCAGATCGGGGACCCCGGCGCCGACCTGCCCCTGCTGGCGGGCGCGGTGCCGGACGAGGCGGCGCGCGCGGTCCTCGCCGGCCTGCGCATGGCCGGCAAGGTCCACGAGGCCGGCACGCTGTGCCATGTCGAAGGCGAGGTCGCCTGGCTCGACCTGCTGTTCTGGGACATGGCCCGGCTGTCGCCCTACGGCTTCCAGTTCCGGCAGGAGTACCACTACGCCCCCGGCACGCATCGGGTGGTGGCAAAGAATCGCCTGTCCACCCAGAAGCGCAATCTGGTCGGCCCCTGGCTCCCCGCCAGGGTGCCGCCACCGGAGCAGCATCTGCAGTACGCCTGTTATCTGGCCCATGCCGCCGAACGGCATGCCGGATTTCTGTTCCTGCCCTTCGCCTCGACCGAGCAAGGTGAAATCGAGGCCGAAGCGGCAGCCCAATTTCTGCACCAGGAGCTGGGTGTCGCCACCCGGCGCCTGGAAGCCGGCAGCCCGCTGCTGCGCACCCTGACCGTGGCCGATGGCGAGCGCCTGCTCGCCACGCTGCGCCCGCATCTGGAAGCCATGCCCGGGGTCTGGGCACGCTTTCACCCGGACACCCCGGAAGTGACGGTGAGCAAGGAAGTGGTGTTCGATTCCGCCCACTTCCTCACCGACCACCCCGCCAAGTGCAGCAACCTGCACGGCGGCCGCTACGTGCTGCATGTGACCGTGCGTGGCCGGATCGACCCCGCCACCGGCTGCGTGCTGGATTACGGTTACCTGAAACGGGTGGTCAACGCCCAGGTGGTGGAACGCTTCGACCACCACACCCTGAACTACGCCGGCCCGGAACTGGCCTGGCGCTCCACCACGGAATTGCTCAGCGTCCATATCTGGGAGCGCTTGATCGAGTTCCTGCCCGGCATGGTGGAACTGACGCTGTACGAGACGCCGCAGTCCTGGTGCCGTTACACCGGACCGGACCTGGAAACCTGGCAGCGACAGGGCACGCAGCCGCTGCTGCGCCGCTTCACCGACCCCGGTCTCGGCCAGTCGCCCTGGCGGCAGGTCCCGCGCCCGCGAGCGCGGGATCATGGCAGGCGGCAAGGTCAGCGCGGCTGAGGCGGCCATCATGCAGGGCGGACGCCAGCAGCACACCGGTCGCCCCGGCCCCGGCCAGGGCGGCCAGATCGGCGGCGCCACGCACGCCGCCCGCCGCGTAATACCGCTTCTCCGGCGCCCGCGCGCGCAACGCCGACAGACGCGCCAGATCGGGCCCCTGGCCGCTGCCCACCCGTTCCAGGGTCATCACGACGAGGTCGTCCGGCCAGGCGGCAACGGTTTCGAGCAAGTCGGCCGGCCCGAGAAAGGCCTCGCCACGGAAATCCAGGGAAAGGATGGCGTCGGCCGCGACCTTCGCCGCCATCGCATCGCCCAGA
>CAZONS010000511.1:0-2183 GCA_964581195.1 uncultured Thiobacillus sp.
ATGCCGCCGTCGAGCAGGATGAAACGCTCGAACGCCCATTGCTTGGCGAAGTAGAGGTTGGTCAGGTGAAACACCACGGTGAAGTAGAGCGAGGCGCCGACAAAGACGGCCAGCAGGTTTTTCATGCGGCGACGCACGTTCTCATCCAGTTTCAGACCATTCCAGCGGTACATCGCGGATTGCACCACCATGAAGATCGCCAGACCGTAGGCGAAGGACATGATGATGAACATCGGCGCCATCAACGCGGAGTTGTAACCGGCGCGGGCGACGATGAAGCCGAAGATCGAACCGGTGGCGGTGGTCAGGCCAAGACGCCAGAAGAACGCCAGGTAGCCGACCGGCTTGCTCCAGTTCTTCAACTTGCGATCCATCAGGGTGATCAGGTACAGACCGACAATGGCGAAGAAGCCGTTGTAGAAGATCATGTTCCAGGCAAAGATGGAATGGAAGTTGTAGTGGGTCATCGCCACGATCAAACGGTCGGGACGACCGAGATCGAGCACCAGCACGGCGAGTCCACCGGCCAGCAACGCCAGGGCGAGCATGCCGGAGAGAGGCGCCCGCTTCTTGTAGACGTCCTTGCCGAACACCGAGCCGATGGAGGCGACGTTGAGGGCGCCGGAGGCGGCGACGATGAGGAATACGGCGAACACGTGCGGCAGACCCCAGACGATCTGGTTGTTCATGCCGGTCAGGATGTGACCGTGGTGTTCCAGGGTGAAAAAGGCGTACAGCGCGCCGAGAACCACCAGCCCACCCAGTCCCAGAAGGGAGAGGAACAGACCGGTGCGGCACTCGCCCTGGTTGACGCAGACTTCATGTGCCATGAGTTAGATCCCTTGATAACGTACGCCGGTGTTGAGCGCCAGATCGGCCCGCACCTCGACACTGTCGTTGGACTTGAGCAATTTCGAGACTTCGCTCTCGGGATCCTTCAGATCACCGAAGATGATGGCCCTGTGTCCCTTGGCCTCGCAGGCTTCCGCGCAGGCCGGCTGTTCACCGCGATCCACGCGCTGTACACAGAAGGTACAGGATTCGACACAGCCCTTGCCGCGCGGCACTTCCGGGTTCTGGTCGGTGAGCGGCTCGTGAACGAAGGAACGCGCCTTGTACGGACACGCCATCATGCAGTAGCGGCAGCCGATGCAACTGTGGCGATCCACCAGCACGATACCGTCCGCGCGCTTCATCGAGGCGCCGGTCGGACAGACATCGACGCAGGGAGGGTTTTCACAGTGCTGGCACATCATCGGCAGGCTCTGCACGTAACCGGTGCGCAAATCCTTGATGTCGACCTTGCGGATCCACTGACTGTCCTGCGGGCCGGTGGCGCCGCTGAGACCGTTTTCCTCGTTGCAGGCGGTGACGCAATCATTGCAGCCATCGCCGCACTTGGTGGTGTCGATCAGCATGCCCCAGCGTTGCGCGCTGGAAGCGCCCTCCTCCGGCGCGCGGCTATGCGCCACGCCATAGAACAGGATGCCTGGACCGAGCGTGACGCCGGCCACGACCGCGCCGGCCTTGAGAAAGTCACGGCGGTCTTCAAGTTTGGAATTCATCGAATCGCTCATTGGCTGCCTCCGTGGGAGGGCATGAGAGGAGAGACCGCGGGTTGCCCGGCCTGCCTGACACTGGATTTGCCCGGCTTCGTGGCATGGCAGTCCCAGCAGTCCAGTTTCACGGCGGTGTAGCTATGACACGCCACGCAGAAGTCTTCCTTGCTGGAAGCCACGCTGCCGGTGGTGCTGCCGGCATGACATTCGACGCACTTCTTCAGGCTGTACTTGGTGGTACGGATGCCTTTGCGCAGCGTGTCGTCACGCTGGTGCTTGAGCAGGTCCGGGTGATGACGACGCATGAAATCCGTGTCGTCCACACACTTCTCGCCCTTGCCTTTCTCCAGCTTGGGCAGTTCCACGCCAGCCGCCGCCTCGTACGCCGGGGCGGCCATCATGGCCGCCGCGCCGAGGAGGGCGGCGAGGCGCAGCCATTTGGCTAGTCTCGCCATGCCGTTCATCCTTATTACTCGCCCATGCCCATGATGATGTAGCCGGTCGGGCAAACGTCCGCGCAAATATGGCAACCGATGCACTTGCTGTAGTCGGTATCCACATAGCGGCCGGTGGTGGGGTTGTCCTTCTTCTTGACCTTGAACACGGCGGTCTGCGGGCAGTAGA
>CAZONS010000512.1:0-2176 GCA_964581195.1 uncultured Thiobacillus sp.
GGCATCAAGCGCTACTTCGACAAGAACCCGCCGCTGGCGCGAAACAAGGTGGCGAGCAGCCTCTGAGCCGGGTCTGGGGGAAGCCTCCCCCAGAAAACAGCAGCGCCCCC
The DNA here is from genome assembly GCA_964581195.1 of uncultured Thiobacillus sp. Taxonomy (GTDB): domain Bacteria; phylum Pseudomonadota; class Gammaproteobacteria; order Burkholderiales; family Thiobacillaceae; genus PFJX01. Next base: position 111 of record CAZONS010000512.1, read on the forward strand.
GGGCCGGCATCGCCTTCGGTCCGGCGCCACGCCACACCGACGCCCTCCCAGAACCCGACAGCAACGACTCGTAGTGACATTTCCGGATGTCGGCTTCCTGAGGAATCAGTGCGTTACGGATTCAACTGTCGAACTCGGGCGGCGCTCGAAGGGCTACGAAGCCGCCAACACACGCTGATTGCTGTATTCGGACAGGATGGGTTCAGCATCCCCGCCACCTCCACCTCTCCCTTCGCCACCGGCCTGGGCAACGAGCACCCCATCCAGAACGGCTTCGCTTTCCTCACTCCCTACGGCCTGCCTTATCTGGCCGGCAGCGGGGTCAAGGGGGTGCTGCGGCGGGCGGCGGAGGAATTGGCCCTGTTCGCGGATGAATACGCGCCGTTCCCTCACCCCGGCCCTCAGATAAAGCCCCTACCCTTCGGTATCCCAGTGGGAGAGGGGGAAATGCCGGCGGGTGCCGCAGGCGGTCTCACCATGCTGGACGTCTGGTGGCTGTTCGGGTTCGAGGGGGCGGAAACAAAGAATGGCCCAGTCGCTACCATCTTCGACCCGAGCACCCTCGCCGGGCGCGCCTTTGAGCAAACCCTCGCACAGCTCGCCGTGCGGGTTGACCTGCGCGATTTCATCCGCGTGGCCCTGGCCGATGACAAGAAAGCCCGCGCCTACTTCCTTGACGACACGGAAGACCGTCGCCCCGCGTTCCTGCAACGGCTGCTGGCGGACAAAACCTTCCGCCAGTCGATTCATACGCGTGGCGCCCTGGACTGCTGGGACGTTTTTCCCGCCCCGGCGGGCGACAGGCTGGTGGTGGAAATCATGACCCCACACCACGCGGGCTACTACATGGAAGGCCATACCCCTCACGACGCCGAATCCCCCGTGCCCGTCCCGTTCCTGGCCGTGCCCGCGCTATCCGCCGTCGATTTCCACGTCGTTTGCGCCAGCAGCAGGCTTACCGAACCGCTGCGCACGACCTGGCAGCCGATGCTTCGGTGCATTTTCAAACACGCTTTCGATTGGCTGGGCTTCGGCGCCAAGACCGCCGTGGGCTATGGCGCAATGGGCGGCAAAGAAGCTCCGGCCGCTGCGTCAAAGCACTCAATCGGAAAATCGTCCGCAACCGCTTCGGTCGGGCAAACCGCCCCCATCGAAGCAAGCGAAACCGTTTGGCCCACCGCCAGGCTCACCCTCAACCCCGGCACAGGCGAAATTAAGGCCACCTTCGAAGGCAAAACCACCGCTGGTCTCAAAGGCGACGATGCGGACGCGCTGCGTGCCGCCTTGGGTGAACGCGCGAACAAGCTGAAAAAGGATAAGGAACTCAAGAACGTGGCCGTGCGCGTGAGCCAGCAAGGAAACTTCTTTGTTTTATTGAGGCTGGGATGAATTCCGCGATCACCCCTCCGCGTCACACCGTGCATTTTTTGCACACACACCGCCGCGACCGGCCGCGCCCGCCGTGCCCGTCCACCGCCACCCTCAGTGCTGCAAATGCGGCGCAAACAGGATGATCCAGGCTTCGCGCGGGGTGACGATGCGTAGATTGCCAGCCTGCTTCCAGCCCAGTACCCGCTTGTCGCCGGTGACGAACAGGTCGGCTCCCGCGGCTACGGCGGTGGCGACCAGGCGCGCGTCGTTGTCGTCGGCGGGGTCGGCGACATCGACCACCAGCGGCGCTTCGCTCCATGACGCATCGAACAGGCCCGGTGCCTGGGGTAGGTGGGGGAATTTTCGCGCCAGCACTTCATGCGCCTCGACCCGCACCAGTGGGCAGGTGACCAGCCAGTCCCGGTCGGCGCATTCCGTGACCAGTGCCTCGCACAGGCCGGAAAAGACCGTCGCCGACAGCCAGACGTTGGTATCCAGAAAGACCTTCATGACACGTCTTGCAGGATGTCGTCCTCGGTTAGCCAACCGGTGGCGCGGGCGGCCGGGCCAAGCTGGGCCTGGCTGGCGCGCAGCGCTTCGCGGAGGCGGTAAGCGCGCAGGGAATCCCGCACGATTTCGCTGCGGGATTTGCCGGTGCTGGCGCAGATCGCATCCAGCGCCTGCGCTTCGTTGTC
>CAZONS010000513.1:0-2173 GCA_964581195.1 uncultured Thiobacillus sp.
AGCCATGACCACTTCGAGAAGTATTGCAGCGTGCTCGACATGCGCGTCCTGGCCACCGGCGAGCGTGCCTGCCGCATCGCCACCATGCCCGGCGCGGCGAAATGAGCCTTATCGCCTTGGCTACCCAGACGCCGACGCGCCGGCAACGCTGGGCGGCATGGCTGCGCCGCGAGGCCGACGATCTGCGGCGCCGGGGGTGGATATTTCTGGTGGTGGTGGGTGTGCTCTGGGGGGGCGGGCATTACCTTGGCCTGAGCTATGCCAGGCATCTCTCCCTGCCTTACCCGCTCTGGGGCCATACCCACTTTCCACCCGCCGACATTGCCCGCGGTGATTATGTGGTGGTGGATCTGCCGCCTGCGGTCGCCCGGCTGTTCCCGCCGGGGAGCACCTTCATCAAGGAAGTGGTCGGGATGCCCGGGGATCGGGTGGAAGCCCGCTCCGGCGTCTACACGGTCCTGCACGATGGCCAGATGGTCACGGTCGGCCTGGCCAAGTCGGTCAGCCGCAAAGGGCTGCCGCTGCCGGCCGGCCCCGTGGGCGTCATCCCCCCGGGGCATTACTTCATCCGGGGTACTCATCCGGATTCCCTGGATTCTCGCTACGCGATGATGGGCTGGGTAACCTCGGATCGCATCGTGGGCCTGGCCGTGCCGCTGTTGCCGGCCGCCGCGTCACGCCTTTGGCAGCGCCTGGGCTGGTCCGAGCAATGAGGCGCCTTGCCCCTGGCCTGATCGTCCTGGCGCTGGCGGCGGCGCCGGCCGGCGCCCTGGATCTGGGCGTGCTCGGCCCGGTCCATCCCATCATCGAACGTGACCTGCTCAGCGTCATCGAGTCCCGCCTGAAGCAGCACGAGGCATCCGGTGAACTCGCTCGCCTGCAGGAAGAGGCGCGGCGCCGTGTGGTTCAGGGCATCGAGCAGCCCAGGGCTGTGCCAGGCATCACCCGCGCCACCAAGCGGCAGACCCGGTATTTCGATCCCTCCGTGCGGGCGCCGGAAGACATCCGCGATGCCGACGGCCGGCTCCTGGCCGCCGCCGGCACGGTGGTGAACCCGCTGGACACCGTCCGCCTCTCGAAGGTGCTGCTGTTCTTCGATGCCCGCGATCCCGCCCAGGTGCGCCGGGCGATGAAACTCATCGCGCATTACGAGAAGGCCGGCGCCGCGGTGAAGCCCATCCTGGTGGGCGGCAGCTACATGGATTTCCAGCGTACGCACCGTATCCGCGTCTGGTTCGACCAGGGTGGCAGCCTCACGGCCCGTTTCGGCATCACCCGGGTGCCCGCGATCGTGACCCAGGAAGGGCGGAAACTGCGGATCGACGAGGTGCCCGCATGACCCGCCGCCAGAGCAGGCGTCTCCTCGCCCTCGCCGACCTCTATGGGGAGCGCATGATGGGTACGGGCTGGCGTGACATCCTGGTGCAGTGGGGCACCTACGCTTCGATCCTGCTGTTGTGCCTCGGGATGACGCTGCTGTTGCCGGGCGGCCGCGCGCAGGCGGGCGCGACCTGCCACGGCAAGTTCATGAACCCCGTCACGGACATCTGCTGGAGCTGCGCGTTTCCCATGACCATCGCGGGCGCGAAGATGTCCACCATGGACCAGGAGGACACGAGCAACCCTGGCCGCGCCGTCTGCACCTGCTCGAACCCGCCCAAGGTCGGGCTCAACGTCGGCTACTGGGAGCCGGTCCGCCTGGTGGACGTGACCCGCACGCCCTATTGCCTGGTCGCCCTGGGCGGCGTCGAACTCGACCCGGGCATACGCGCGCCGCGCGGCGGGCCGGAACACAGCGAATACCAGGCGCACGGTTCCTTCTACCAGGTGCACTGGTATACCAACCCGATCCTGTACTGGCTTGAGGTGCTGCTCGACTTCCCCTGCCTGGAACAGGGCTCGCTCGACATCGCCTACCTTACCGAGGTGGATCCGCTGTGGAACGACGACGAACTGACCGCGATCATCAACCCCGATGCGGTGCTGTTCGGCAACCCGCTGGCGGTGGCCGCCTGCGCGGCCGACTGCGTGGCCGCCTCCGCTGGATTTCCCCTCTCCTCCCTGTTCTGGTGCGGCGGCTGCCAGGGGAACATCTATCCGCTGGACGGCAACGTCGCCACCCACATCGGCGGGGTCCAGGCCTCCAGCCTGCTGGTGCAGCGCATGGCCGCCA
>CAZONS010000514.1:0-2160 GCA_964581195.1 uncultured Thiobacillus sp.
CTGCAGGGCGTAGCTCCAGGTGGTGCCGGAAACCGTCGCGGCCACGGTGTTGCCGCCGATGGACAGGCTGACCGTGGCGCCGGCCACATTGGCGCCGGTGAGGGTGACGCCGGCATTCATCTCGGCGTTATTGATGGCGTTGTCGGTGGCGACGGCATTGATGCCGATCGATGCGCTGCTCCTGGCGAGCGCGTCGGAGAGGGCGCCGACCAGATTGCCCGTGGTATTGCCGGCGGCGGTGGCCGCGCCGTTGATCAGGGCGTTCAGCGCGGTTGCGTTGAGGCTGCCGTTGCTGCCGCTGACGGTCAGGTTGGCGGCCAGGGTGTTGATGGTGGCCTGGGCGCCTCCCGCCTGGTCCATGCCGGACAGGGCGGCCAGCACGGCGCCGTATTGCTCGCCGTTGGACAGAGTGGTGGGGTCGTAGGCGGCGTTGGCGCCGCCGCTGGCGTTCACGGTGGTGACCACCGTGGTCCCGGTCAGATCCGTCACGCCGAAGGCCTGGGCGACCGCGCTGTTGGTCTGCGTGACCACGGTGGCCGTGGGGCTGGCGCCGGCAGCCAGCACCGCCACCGTGGTCAACGGGTTGATGTTGAGGGTGAGGGTGCCGCCGCTGGCGATCCCCATGGCCATCAGGTTGGCCGCGAGGTCGACGGCCTGGCCTGTGGCCTCGTCGATGTAGTCCGCGCCGTTGTTGGCATCCACCACTTTGGCGATGACCACGCCGGTGTAGCTGCCGATATCGACCGTGAACGAACCATCGGCGCCCAGTGTGGCCGTGATGGGGGCATTGCTGGCGTCCTTGATCGTGGTGACGCCGTCGGCCTGGAAGAGATGCACGGTCAAGCCGTTGCCGGTGATGACCGGACCGCCGACGACGGTGCCCGATACCGCCGTGGCCGGTGCGGCAGTACCCTCGCTGTCACCGCCGCCGGCCGCCGCGGCCACGAGGATGACGCCACCCGCGATCAGCAGTCCGGTGCCGAGTTCGCCCATTGCGGTGGCGCCCGCCGTGACGCCCGCGGTGTTGGTGGACACGCTGCCGGCCGCGGCCGGAGGGGCGTCGGAGGCCGGGGCGCCGGCGACCTCGGCCAGATGGACCGGGGCGGCAGAGGAGGGCGCGTCGCTGGCCGCATCCGCAACGGCCTCGCTCTCCTCCTGGAGGAGGGTGGACTTGTCGTCTTCGTCGTCGATCAGGGATTTCTGGGTTTTTTCAGCCGGCTTCGAGGTCGCGGCCTGGTGCTTGGCGGCTTGCATGGCCAGGATGGCGGGATTCAGACCTTCGGTCTTGTCGGCTTGCACAAGGGTTTTTTTCCGGCTCATTTGGAACTCCTGATCGTATTGCTTGGAAAATGGGGGTGCGGTTTGAAAACGAAATCGCGCGATTTATACCAGCCTTTTTTTCCTGGTTGCATGCCTATGACGAAATATCAAGAAAGCATGGCTGAATATCATCTTTTCACTTGACTTCGCGGGCGGGCGCCTGGGAATAAGCACAGGGTGGTTTGGATAGCCTAGACCAGCCAGATCACGCTGGCCATGCGGCCGGTGCGCGGCGCGCGGCGGTAGGAGAAGAAACGCGAGTCATCATGGGTGCAGTGGCCACCCCCATGGACGCGGGTGACGCCGATGCCGGCCAGCCGGATGCGCGCGAGGGCGTAGAGGTCGGCGAGCCACTTGCGCGGCGCCTCGTCCAGGGTGCCTGGCAGGCTGGGACGAAAGGCGACGCCGGTCAGGGGGTGTTGGCTGACGAAGGCTTCGCGGACTTCCTCACCGACTTCGAAGGCGGCGGGGCCGATGGCGGCGCCCAGCCAGGCGAGGATGCTTTCCGGCGGGGTGTTCATGGCGGCGACGGTCGCTTCCAGCACGCCGCCGGCCAGACCGCGCCAGCCGGCATGGGCGGCGGCCACCACGCTGCCGGCTGCGTCGCAGAACAGCACCGGCAGGCAATCGGCGGTGAGCACGGCGCGCACTTCACCGGGCTGGAAGGCGACGGCGGCATCGGCGGAAATCCCTGATGCAGCCTCTACCCTTCGGTAGCCCACCCCCCCCTTTTCAAAGGGGGGAGTTACCACGTCACAGCCATGCACCTGGTTCAGCCAGAGCGGTTCCGCCGGCAGCCATTGCCGTAGCCGCCGGCGGTTCTCGGCGACGGCGGCGGGG
>CAZONS010000515.1:0-2150 GCA_964581195.1 uncultured Thiobacillus sp.
AGAACCTGGCGATGCTGGTCTGGGGCCGCCAGTACATCTCCTTTCCGCCGCTGCTGCCGCGCGCCAACTTTGAATTTCTCGGTGCCCACGTCACCCTGCTGCAGATCGTCATCGTCGTGCTCGCCGTGACCATCATGGCCGGCCTCTGGCTGCTGGTGGAAAAGTCCCGGCTCGGCCGCGCCATGCGCGCCACCGCGCAATCGCGGGAGGTGGCGCAATTGATGGGCGTCAACGTCGACCGGGTGATCTCCGCGACCTTCGTCATCGGCGCCGCCATCGCCGCCATCGCCGGCGTGATGGTGAGCGCCTACTACGGCCTGGCGCATTACTACATGGGCTTCATGCTGGGATTGAAGGCCTTCTCGGCGGCGGTGCTGGGCGGCATCGGCAACATCGCCGGGGCGATGCTGGGCGGCCTCCTGCTGGGGGTGATCGAGGCGCTCGGCGCCGGCTACATTGGCGACATTACCGGCGGTTTCCTCGGCAGCCATTACCAGGACGTGTTCGCCTTTTTCGTCCTCATCCTGGTGCTGGTGTTCCGCCCCTCCGGCCTGCTTGGCGAACGGGTGGCCAACCGTGCGTGAAACACGTGCTTGAGTCGTTGCGCAAGCGGCCGGGCCTGGCCCTGGCCCTGCTCGCCGTGCTGCTTGCCGTCCTGCCCTTCCTGGTCGGCGGCGGTCTCGGCAATTCCTGGGTGCGGGTGCTCGATTTCGTCCTGCTCTATGTCCTGTTGGCCATCGGCCTGAACATCGTGGTCGGCTATGCCGGCCTGCTCGACCTCGGCTACATCGCCTTCTACGCGCTCGGCGCCTATCTTTATGCCTGGCTGGCCAGCCCGCACTTCGGCCTGCATCTGCCGTTCTGGGCGGTGCTGCCGATCGGCGCCGCCTTCGCCGGCCTGTTCGGCGTCCTCCTGGGCGCGCCCACCTTGCGCCTGCGCGGCGATTACCTGGCCATCGTCACCCTCGGCTTCGGCGAGATCATCCGCATCTTCATGAACAACCTGAACGCGCCGTTCAACCTCACCAACGGCCCGCAGGGGATGAACCTGATCGACCCGGTCCATGTCGGCGGCCTCTCCCTGGGCAAGACCCTGCATGTCGCGGGCCTGAGCGTGCCGTCCACCTATCTCTATTACTACCTGTTCCTCGCCTTCACCCTGCTGGCCATCCTGATCGCCATGCGCCTGCAGGACTCGCGCATCGGCCGCGCCTGGGCTGCGCTGCGCGAGGACGAGATCGCGGCGGCGGCGATGGGCATCAACACCCGCAACGTGAAACTGCTCGCCTTCGCCATGGGGGCGAGCTTCGGCGGTCTCGCCGGTGGTCTGTTCGCGGCGTTCCAGGGTTTCATCAGTCCGGAGAGTTTCACCCTCTGGGAGTCCATCCTGGTGCTGTGCATGATCGTCCTGGGCGGCATGGGCAACATTCCCGGCGTCATTCTCGGCGCCGTGCTGCTCACCGTGATCCCGGAGGCGCTGCGCTATCTCGGCGACCTGCAACGCGCCACCCTGGGGCATGTGGCGGTGGATCCGTCCGACCTGCGCATGCTGCTGTTCGGCGTCGCCCTGGTGGCGATGATGCTGTTCCGTCCCGCCGGCCTGCTGCCCTCGCGGCAAAGGAAGCGCGAGTTCGCCGCCGAGGACGGCATCGCCGAGCAGGAACAGGCCAGCCTTTACGACACCAAAGCCTGAGATGACCCTGCCGCCGCCCCTCCGTAGGAACGCCCGCTTGCGGCGCGCGCGATCCGGCGCGCCTGGCCCGGCGAGATGACCATGCCCCTGCTCAGTGTCGAGAATGTCTGCAAGCGCTTCGGCGGCATCAATGCGCTGGAGGACGTCGCCCTGTCCGTCGAGGCCAGCCGTTGTTGGAGGCCAGCATGTCCACGGCGTACAGGTCGGTGGTGTTGGGGCTGGTCGCGGTGGACCAGGCGGAGCCGTTCCAGCGGATGATCTGGCCGCTGGCGCCCACGGCCCAGCCGTCGTTGGCGTTGACCATGGACACGCCGTAGAGGTGGTTGGTGGTCGAGCTGGCGACGGTGCTCCAGAGGCTACCGTTCCAGCGGATGATCTTGCCGCCGGTGCCGACGGCCCAGGCGTCCAGGCCCGAGAGCATGGCCACGCCCCGCAGGTCATAGGAATCCGCCGGGGT
>CAZONS010000516.1:0-2133 GCA_964581195.1 uncultured Thiobacillus sp.
CATCCCCGCCTGGCACCCGCGAGTCGAGCGGGTGATCCCTTCGGCCATACGCCGCTGGCGGCGCGGCCTGGGAACGCGCGCGACCTGGGCGGAGATGGCGGCGTTTCGTGGCGCGATCCAGGCGCGGGAATACGACCTGGTCCTCGACGCCCAGGGACTGGTCAAGAGCGCGCTGGTCACCCGCCTCGCGCGCGGGCCGCGCGCCGGCCTGGCGCCCGGCAGCGCGCGCGAGACGCTCGCCTGCCTGGCCTATGCGCGACGTTATCCCGCCGCGCGCGAACTGCACGCCATTACCCGCAACCGTCTGCTCATGGCGCGGGCGTTGGACTACGAGATGGGCGCGGAGGCGGCGCCGCGCTACGGTGTGGCCGCCCCGGCGGCCTGGCCCGTCCCCGGGCTGGCGAAAGAGTATGTGGTCTGCCTGCACGGCACCGCCCGCGCCGAGAAGGAATACCCGGAATCCGACTGGGCGGCGCTGCTGACGCGGGTGAGCGCATCGGGCCTGGGCATCGCCCTGCCCTGGGGCAACGCCGCGGAGAGAGCCCGCGCCGAGCGTCTGGCGGCGACGCTAGCCGGCGCCCGCGTCCTGCCGAAACTGGGCCTGATCGAATTGGGTGGCCTGATCGCCGCCGCCCGGGGCGTGATCGGCGTCGATACCGGCCTGATGCACCTCGCCGCGGCCTTCCGCAAGCCCGGCATCGGCCTCTATCCGGCCACGCCGCCGGAGCGTTTCGGCGCTTATGCGGAAGCCGACGCGCCCGCCCTGATCAATCTGTCACGACCGGAATCCTTGGCGCCGGAGGCGGTGGCGCATGAGTTCGAGCGGATCCTGGCCGCCTGAGTCGAACGCCGCGAGTTCGCGAGGGATACCGTCCCCGGCGCTATCGGCGCCCTGGACATAACGCCGACTTTTTCGACTTCCGCCGATAACGCCTTGATTTGCCTGGAGGCTGCCGGTTTCTGGACTATTAGGTGTGATTTACGGCACAATCGCCGCCGTTTACAACCACACGGCAAGCTCTCAGATGCCACGAAAGCGCACGCCGAAGCAGCCAGCGGAACAAGCCAGCCCGACCCCGGCGGGGAGAAGCATCCTGGTTCTGCACGGCCCCAACCTGAATCTGCTGGGCACGCGTGAACCCGCGCACTACGGACATCAGACACTCGCCGAGATCGACGCCGCCCTGATCGAACAGGGCAGCGCCGTCGGCGTTGCGGTGGAATGTTTCCAGAGCAATGCCGAACACGCCTTGATCGAGCGCATCCACGCGGCGCGCGAGCAGTCGACCGCCTACATCATCATCAATCCCGCCGCATTCACGCACACCAGTGTCGCCCTGCGCGACGCGCTGGCGGCGGTGGCCATCCCTTTCATCGAAGTACATCTGTCCAACGTCCATGCCCGCGAGGCCTTCCGCAAGCATTCCTACTTTTCCGACCTTGCGGCCGGTGTGATCTCGGGCCTGGGCGCGATGGGCTACCTTTTCGCCTTGGGCTACGCGCTCAACGCCTTGGAGGAATAAGTTCATGGATCTTCGCAAACTCAAGAAGCTGATCGACCTCGTCCAGGATTCCGGCATCGCCGAACTGGAAATCACCGAGGGCGAGGAGAAAGTCCGCATCACCCGCGCGGTGGCGGGTCAGACCGTCTACTCCGGCATGCCCATGATGCAACCGGGCATGATGCCCAACTACCCGCAACAGGCGGCACCCGCCCCGGCCGTGGCCGAGCCGGCCGAACCGGCGGCGCCGGAAGGCCATGTGGTGAAGTCGCCCATGGTCGGCACCTTCTACCGCACCCCCTCGCCCAACGCCAAGGCGTTCGTGGAAGTGGGCCAGACGGTCAAGGCGGGCGACACGCTGTGCATCATCGAAGCCATGAAACTCATGAACGAGATCGAGGCGGACGAAAGCGGCGTGATCAAGGCCATCCTGATCGAGAACGGCCAGCCGGTGGAATACGGCGAGCCGCTGTTCATCATCGGTTGACGGATGCGGTGCCGGCTCGCCGCCGCCCATTCGCATCGCGCCGGCCGGAAGCCGGTGCCCCTCCGACCCGTTGAGGAACTCCCATGTTTGAAAAAATCCTGATCGCCAACCGTGGTGAAATCGCGCTGCGCATCCAGCGCGCCT
>CAZONS010000517.1:0-2132 GCA_964581195.1 uncultured Thiobacillus sp.
CGCCGCTGCGCATGCGGACCCGGATGCGGGCCTTGTCGACCGAGAGCACCACGCCCGGCAGGAAACCGTTGGATTCCATGCGGTCGAGCAGATCGCCCTCGATCACCTTTTCCGCCTCCGCCGCGTCGTTCGGCAGCTTCAGACGCGCTTCCGGTCCCGCGTAGCCGCGGCGACGGTTGAATTCCACGATGCCCTGGCGCACGCCCTCCATCGCGGCGCGCTGATCCCGGGCGCGCAAGGTGGTATAGACCTTCATGCCGCTGACATAGATCGCGTCGCCGTATTTCTGGTGCATGCGCTGACGCACCAGTTCGGCCAGGTGCGGCGCTTCCACCTCGAAGTTCTGCGGCGAGTATTTCACGGGCAGGCGCGTCTCCCTGGCCTGGGCATAGTCGGCCTGGCTGATGTAACCGAGTGTCTTCATCCGACCCAGGACATACAACTGCCGCGTCTTCGCGCGCGTCGGATTGACCACCGGGTTGTAGGCCGAGGGCGCCTTGGGCAGGCCCGCGAGCATCGCGGCCTCGGCCAGACTGATCTTGGCCAGGGGCTTGCCGTAGTAGATCTGGGCGGCCGCCGCGAAGCCGTAGGCGCGTTGACCCAGGTAGATATGGTTGATGTACAGCTCCAGGATCTCGTCCTTGCTCAGGGCGTGTTCGATCTTGATGGCCAGCAGCGCTTCATTGAGCTTGCGCCGCAAGGTCTTTTCCGAGGACAGGAAGAAATTGCGCGCCACCTGCATGGTGATGGTGGAGGCGCCTTCCTTGGCGCCGCCGGATACCACGTTGGACAGCGCCGCGCGCAGCACCCCGAGAGTATCGACGCCGCCATGCTGATAGAAGCGCTCGTCTTCCGCCGCCAGGATGGCCTGGCGCAGGGACTTCGGCGTGTCCTTGAGACGCACCACCGCGCGCCGCTCCTCGCCGAATTCGCCGATCAGGGCGCCATCCTCGGTAAAGATGCGCAAGGGTTGCTTGGGCCGATAATCCGTGAGGCTGTCCAGACTCGGGAGGTTGGGGTAAACCAGCGCGGCGGAGAGTCCCGCCACGGCGGTCGCCACGACGACCAGGCTAGCGGCCACCGCAAGAAAAATGTGCCACCAACGGGTCATGTCTAACTCTGATTGAGAGGTGGGGGAGGCGAAAAGAAAATTACTTGTGCGAAAAGATGAAGTTGTTGCTAGGATTTAGCGCATCTTATTAAATAAGCGCTCGAACCGGGCGTATGCAAAGGGGAATTTGTTGAGAATCGCGTTTCCAGGCCGAGGTTACCGCCCGCTGATCGGGGTCGATATTAGCTCATCGGCCGTGAAAATGCTCGAGCTCGGCCGCAGCGGCAAGGAGATGAGCCGGGTCGAGCGCTACGCCATCGTGAACCTTCCCAAGGAAGCGGTGGCCGATGGCGCCATCGCGAAACCCGACCTCGTCGAAACCGCGCTGAGGGACTGCTGGAAGGCGCTGGACAGCAGGACTCGCGAAGTGGCGCTGGCCCTGCCGGCCTCCGCCGTCATCACCAAGAAAATCCTGCTTCCCGCCGGCGCCAGCGAGGCGGAGATCGACACCCAGGTCACGGCGGAAGCCAACCAGATTGCCGCCTTCTCGCTCGATGAAGTCAGTCTCGATTACCAGTTGCTCGGGCCGAATGCCCGCAACCCGGGCGAAAACGACGCCCTGGTCGTGGTTTCCCGTCGCGACCGCGTCGAGGAACGGGTCGCGCTGGCCGAGGCGGTGGGCCTGAAGACCGTCATCATGGATGTCGATGCCTTCGCCACCCTGACCGCCTTCGAACAGATGGCCTTCCACCTGCCCGACAACGGCCGCGGCCAGACCGTCGCCATCATCGACATCGGCGCCAACACCACCCATGTCAATGTGCTGCATGACAACCAGCCCGTCTATCAGCGTGAACACAGTCTCGGCGGCAACACGCTCACCAGCGAGATCGCCCGTCGCTTCGATCTGCCCACGGAAGAGGCGGAGGATGCCAAGCGCAAGGGCTTGCTGCCGGACAGCTACGAGTCCGAGGTGTTGCAGCCCTTTCTCGATACCGTCGCCCTGGAGATCAGCCGCGCGATGCAGTTGTTCTTCTCCGCCTCCTCGCACCAGTCGGTCGATCACATACTCCTGGCCGGT
>CAZONS010000518.1:0-2129 GCA_964581195.1 uncultured Thiobacillus sp.
GGCGGTCAGCAACAACGCCTTTTTCGTGCCGGTTCTGGTCTGGCTGCTGGCCGGGGGCGCGGCGGCCTATACCACGGGGGTGGGTGAGGGCAATCCGGTGGCGGGCTTGCAAGCCATCGGCCAGGGCCATGACCCGCTGAGCCAGGCGCTGGCCAACGGCGCCCAGGCGGCGGTCAGCCTGTCGATGCAGGCCTATCCCAAGGAAACCACGGCAACGCTGAATTTCCTGGCGGCGACGGGGCAGGCGGTGGATGCCACCCTCAGCTATGTGGACGGCGCCACCGGCCAGGTGGTGAGCACGAACTGGAACAGCCTCAGCCCGGATACCCGGAATGCGCTGATCGGCTTGGGCAAGGTCACCAGCGTGGTGCTTTCGCCGGTGGGGGTGGGGCAGGTCAGGCATTTGATCGTCAACACCCCGAAGGCCGTCACGGAGCAGGTACGCACCCAAACGATGCAGACTATGATCCGCGACGCGGGCAGCATCGACCCCGAGACCGGCAAACCGCTTCTGAACCTGCAGGAACTGGCCAGCCAGCCCGGCGGTGTGACGAAACTGAAAGAAGCCACCGGCGACCTGTTCGGTAGCGCCACCATGCAAACCCTGTTCAAGGACGCCCAGTATGTCGGCGGCGCCAAGCTCGGCGACAAAGGCCTGGATGCGGTTTACAAAGTCGATTCCAAGGATGTGGACTACCTTTTCGTGGAATACAAATACAACACGTCCAAGCAGGGCATGACCAACGACGGACTGCAAGCCTCGATGAGTTGGGTGACGGGGTCGGAGCGGATTGATAAAGCTGTGGGAGACCAACTGGCGTCAAGTGTTCGATCCGCAGCCAATGCTGGTCGCACCGAAACCTTGCTGATCCAGACGTTGCCTGATGGACGTACAAACGTGAAGCTGCTGGACCTCAACGGCAAGTCCATCCCGATTACGCAATCCAAATTGGATCTCGTGCAACGTATCGCCAACAACCTCAACAAGGGAGTGCGGCCGTGATTCGGGCTCCCTGGGGTGACAAGCAATATTGGGATCAACGTGTAAAAAACCGTTTGAACTCCATCAATATGGCCGAGGAGCAGCTCAAGCTACCGTCAGGCGCACCGAGTTATCGTGCGGAATACGTGTGGGGCTATACCGTGGACCATCCCCGTCAAACCCTCACCCAGTACTCGCGCGGCGATGCTGTCCGTGATCTGTACAACCCCTTCCCCAAGGTGCTGGACGCATGGGAGTTGTCCAACCGAGAAGCCGACGCGATTTGTCAGCGCGAGGGGGTCAAGACCTGCCGGGCCTGGACGTTCGAGCTTAGCGACCTTCAGTACTACCAATGGTGTCTGTGGCTGGTTTCGCTGGCCTTGCTGTTCGAGATCGACGAAGGCCAGTGGCAACGGTTGCTGGCGCTAGTGGGGGGCGAAGGCGAGGACGCGGTGCTGGACCGCCTCATCGCCACACGCTCGCCCGGGCGGACACAAGGCAAGAAGGTCCTGCACAAGAAGCCCTACGCCCGTCTGCTGGCTACCATGCGGGCACAACCGGATCGACAGGCCCAGTCATTGCGGGATTTCGTCGAGCATTGGTATGCCGAACTCCAGCGCCCGTACGACGAAGACATCTGGTGGTACGACTACGGCAACCCGGAGGTCAACCCTCTGGAAAAGGGCAGTTATTTCGGTCGTTGGTGCGTAGAGGCCGTTGCGGTGGCCAAAGCCCTGCGCATCGACGACAGCCTGTGCCTGGGGCACGAGCACTATCCGGGTGATTTCTTGAGGCCGAATGGGCCGAGCACGCATACGAACCCACGCGCGGGCAAGATACGGAATGTGATGAAAAATCTTCTGGCCGTGATCGCATTCCTGGTGGTCTGGGGCGTGTTTCCAAATCAATGGCTACTTGGAATGGGTCTCGGTGCTGCTTGGGTGGGGGCGGCCAAGGCGCTGACAGCCACTCTGGCAGCCTGGTGGGTTGTTGGGTTCCGGCGTGATGTGACGAAAAAACCGGATTCATGAGCGGGCACCGCTCTGGCAACAGCTGCTCGACCAGGGCAGTGTCATCGAAACGCTGGCGCTGCCCCGCTTCGAAGCCCCCGGCGGGCTCGACGCGCAACTGCCGGACGCCAGCGACT